>CACMZN010000042.1 GCA_902618175.1 uncultured Verrucomicrobiota bacterium | reverse complement strand
GTCTCCGAATTGGAGGACCTGATGCAGAAGAAATTCAATGGGAAACTTTTGTTCAGTGACACCTTGTTATGCGGAGGTTCGAAAAAAATACCTTTGGACGAATTGGATCTTGTTTCCACTTCAGGAAAACTCGGAGATGGATCGACTCATGCAATAAGATCTCAATCCGCAAGTACGGGATCTCCTGCTGGTACTATAAGGCTTCGAGTCAATTCGGGTACAGCAGGAGACATTTATCGGGTATGGATGGGTGATGTTTGCGTTTTCAGTACCGGATACAGCTTCATGCTGGATCACACCAAACAGTACAATGATAATTTCTTGGGAGACTATAATGACGGGACTGCCTACTCTACAAACGACCTTGTCCAAGGTTCTGACGGAAATTATTACCTCTCTTCCTACGATTCAGTAGGCGAGGACCCTGCTTCCTCCCTTCTGGTAGTTGACCAGGAGGCAAAAAACAGCGATTTCGACGTCTGGCGCAGAAATCCCACCGAACCCTATGAAATTGGAGACATGGTCAGGAAAAATGGTGAAATTTGGGTCAACGTCACAGGAAACAACCCTGCCAACAACGCATCATTTCCTGGATCCGATTGGGTCGTGCCAGTTTGGAGAAAACAGGACACCAACATAGAACTTACTCAAGTAACCTTTCAAGACTCGGGTTCAAATCAAAATGTGGAGAACCCTTCAGATACTGGATGGAGAACCTCGAACAGCGCCAGTGTCGATGATGACGACTTATTCGAAATCAGTTTCGCCCCTGGGGAAGAAACTACTTACAAGATTACGCCCGGAGGAACAAACGACGACGGAAGTAATGGCGAGGTAGCTGGGGACAAAATCTCTGACTACAACGATTATGCAAACGGAAAATACACAAACATCACGACCCTGCCCCTTCCAGCTGGATTTGAAGATCAAACTGTAACCATTCAAGTCGAATCCAACACCATAGGAATTATCTATGATGAAGATGCAAGTTCCGGAACCGATGAAACGGAAGATGGTGTAGGCACAACAGGAATAAGTTTTGAACCAGCAGATTTCACTCGCAAAGTCACCACCAGTTCAGAAGGAAATTATTTGGAATTGAGAGCCAAGGGTTTTGGTATCCTAGATCAGGAGAGCATTGTGACAGGTGAAATGAACTCAGTGTTGAGTTTCGGAACTGCTCAGGACTTGTTGGATCATCTGCAGGGTAACAACGGTTACTTTGGAGAGACAAAATGTGTGCTCAACGACAGGCTTTCTCAAGTAGCTGCCGAATATCAAAGAATCGACATGGAAATTGCCCATCTGCAGAACAAGGTGATTTCTGACGAATTTTCAATAGGCAGAATAACGGATGCAGACATTGCACTGGAAGCAACGGATTTCGCGATCAACAACTTAAAGTCGGAATTATCTTCCCAAGCCATCATCAAGTCTGCTCGGCTTAAGGATGTATTGATGCCACTTACCACTTCCCATTTCAGAGGTTCACTCATGGGGTCAAGCATCTGAGAAATGTGGATACATTCATACAATCGTGCGGACACGTCGACCATTTTCAAACCATCTATCAAGCAAACTACCTTCAATTGAGTATTCGAATCATCTTTTCCATCAAATGAATAAAAACCTCAGAAAAATCTCTGATGACACTCATTGGTATCCAAAAAATCAATTTATATAACTTAGTAAACTAACTTTCTCAAAATAATAACTCATTCAATTCAGCATTCTGCAAATGGATATCATTATAATCTCAAGGCAACCGCTTGCTTCTGTGAAATACATTGATGCGTGTATCTCTGTCCCTTTTCCCAGGTTATTTTCAATCAACATGTCATCCTCATGAGTATTTCAGTCATGACAGTCTCATTGATTCAGGCAATTCCGAATTCCTTTTCTCCGGTACTGCCCAAATGCAAAGGCGGTTTCAAAACTCACCAACTGTATTCTTTTCGAAATGTTTCCATCTAACTCCAACTATCAATACGGTTTCGGATCGGTTCTCAGCGATTCCGAAGGATTTCTCGAACCGAAGATCTCTTCCATGCAATGGAAATCATCACATGGTCAATGGGATGCGTGCAAAAAGATGACTGTATTCTCATCCCTTACTTATCCCAGTATGAAATTGGCGATCACCAGCAAACATCGTTTCATTCGAAGACAGCAATGCTCATTCCGATGCAATCAAAATAGGTTTGAGGGCGAGCCTTATCTGAAAACCCCCAATCGAATTGGCGAAACCTTCGATCGAGAAAAAATTGAATTTACTGCAGAGGAAATCCCTCCCCATCATCGGGAACAAAGTTCTAAAAAGATTTCCCTCATTGAAATAATTCAACTGAAAAAACCACCTGATCGAGGGAAGGTGCCTCGGAATCCGATTTTTTGCACTCTTCTTTCAGAAAACACAACGACTCACATCTGTTTCAATAGGTGCATACCGATATCCAAAAACTCGGCCATCCTATCCGTTGGCTTAAACAGCCGAAAAAATCCCTAAAACATTCAATTTATTCAATTACAGACTCCAAACCATAAACATTCAATCACTTCAATCTACAGCCAAGTCGCAGTGCAAGCTTCGCTTACAATCTATCACAACAGGCAGTTTGCGCGTTTGCATACTCGCCTGCGAAATCCACAAATTTCCAACATTTTTCCCCACGCGTCAGGGATGACGCTCAACTAACCAAAATCAAATCAAGGAAGATAAAAAATGCCAATCGTAGTAAACACTAACACGAGCGCGACCACCGCCTCGAATAATCTATCAAATGCCAACGCCGCCCTGAGAAAGAGTCTTGAACGACTTTCGTCTGGGAAAAGAATAAATAACGCCGCTGACGACGCTGCCGGTTTGTCCGTGGCCTACAAACTGAACTCCAGGATCAATCGGACAAACGCTGTAATGCAGAATATGCAAAATGCACTATCTTACTTACAGGTGCAAGATGCAAGCTTAGCTACTGCGGGCAAAATTGTGGATCGTATGGCCGAACTCAGGACCATGGCACAGGATATCACCAAAAATACCGGGGACATAGAGAACTACTCCAAGGAATTCATTGAATTGCAAACGCAGCTTAATCAGATGTACAACGAGAAGTTCAATGGAATAAGTCTTTTCGGGCAAACTTCATCCGCTGCGGTGAGCGGCACCTTGAATAAGGGTTCTGCGTCTTTCGGGTCTGTTTCCTACACAACCTTCAGCAGAACTTTGACCACCCATGCCTCCGGTTCGGATTCCATGGGAAGCATCTCAATCAACGTGGTCAATCTGCAATTCATGCTTTCCATTGGAACAACCGCAAGCGGGGGATCCGATTTTGATCTCGGAAACATCGACAACGTCAGAACAGCGGGCACGACCACCGTCACCAGCGACGGTAGTTACATCAGCGATATTCTTGAAGTCAGCGTTAGTCAATTCACCGATATCATTGAAAGAATTGCTGATATGCGGGCAGAAAACGGAGCCGAGCAAAACCGAGTCATGCAATCCATGGATCTGCTTCAATCGAACCTCACCAACATCGAGGCAGCTCACGGACGAATCATGGATACTGACGTGGCTCTGGAGTCAACTCGTTTCGCAAGGCACAACATTTTGGTGCAGGCCAGTGCTTCAATGACCGCTCAAGCCAACCAACTTAGCAACGTTGCCTTGTCCCTGATCGGGTAAGACCCAAGCAAACCTCCCATTATAACAAATGGTGACATGAATAAAACCATCAAAGAGAAAGTTCTACTATGCCAATTGTAGTAAATACCAACACCAGTGCGACTTCTGCCTCCCACAATCTTTCCAAGGCGAATGAAGCGCTTAGGAAAAGCTTGGAGAGGCTCTCCTCAGGAAAAAGGATCAACCATGCAGCCGATGATGCGGCAGGCTTGTCCGTTGCCTACAAGCTCAACTCCAGAATCAACCGCACCAGCGCAGTGATGCAGAATATGCAGAATGCATTGTCCTATCTCCAAGTTCAGGATGCCAGTTTGTCATCGGCAGGTAAAATCGTCGACCGGATGGCTGAATTGAGAACCATGGCCGAGGACATCACCAAAAATACGGGCGATATTGAGAATTACTCGAAGGAATTCATTGAATTGCAGATACAGCTAAATCAGATGTACAACGAAAAATTCAATGGAATCAGCTTGTTTGCTCGTACCGATTCCTCTGCTGTAACCGGAAAGCTCAACCAAGGATCGGCTTCCTTCGGGTCCGTGTCCTACACCACCTTCGGGCGTACCCTGTCGACTCATGCGTCGGGATCCGATTCCATGGGGAGCGTTTCAATCAATGTGGTGAACCTGCAATTCATGCTATCGATTGGAGCAGCCAAGTCCGGCGGTACTTCTCTAGACATTGGTAATATCAACGGATCCAATACGGCTGCAGGAGTCGATATTCTTACCTCGGATGGCTTCCTGAATGACATTCTGGAAGTGAGCGTAAGCCAATTCACCGACATCATTGAGCGAATTGCCGATATGCGGGCTGAAAACGGAGCGGAGCAAAATCGGGTCATGAAGTCCATGGATCTGCTTCAGTCCAACCTCACCAACATCGAAGCTGCCCACGGAAGGATCGTCGACACAGACATTGCATTGGAATCAACTCGTTTCGCCAGGCACAACATCTTAGTCCAGGCCAGCGCTTCCATGACTGCGCAAGCCAACCAAATCAGCAACGTAGCCCTCGCTCTGATCGGCTAGAGCCAAGATAAGGACATTCATTAACATGATATCTCACAATACTTAGTTTTAATCTTCATATTATGCCAATTGTAGTAAACAGTAACACCAGCGCCACCGTTGCCTCCTATAATCTTTCAAAGGCCAACGACGCCTTGCGGAAGAGCTTGAACAGGCTTTCATCGGGTAATCGCATCAACGCCCCGGGCGATGATGCAGGAGGGTTGGCAGTTGCCTATAAGCTCGATTCGCAAGCAAGCCGAACCACTAGACTCATACAGAACGCTCAGAATGCTCTCTCATATCTTGAGGTTCAGGATTCAGCACTGAGTTCCGTCGGAAGCATGCTTGATAGAATTGCCGAACTTAGAACAATGGCGCAAGATCTAACCAAGAACACCGGAGACATAGAAAACTACTCCAAAGAATTCATTGAACTGCAGACCCAATTGAGTCAAATCCGTGAGGAAAAGTTCAATGGGATCAGTTTGTTTTCAATCGAAACCAGTGAAACTAGTCTTGTCGGCATGTCCAATGCCACCCTCTCGCTAGGATCTGCTTCTCATGAAAATACTTCGGATGGTTCGTTGATGACTTACGACAAGTTTTCAAGGACACTCCTGACAAATTCTTCCGGCGTGCAATCAAGTGGAAGCATATCGATCAATGTGGTCAATTTGCAGTTCGTCCTTTCCATCGGGGCTTTGACAAGTAACACCGGTACAATTGCCAATCTTGGTGGCTTTGGTATCTCGAGTGCTGGGGACGGCCTGATCGAACAGAACGGTCAATATATAATCAGCGACATCCTTGACGTATCCGTTTCCCAGTTGACCGATGCCATTGAGCGTCTTGCCGACATGCGTGCGGAGAATGGAGCTGAGCAAAACCGGGTCGCAAATGCAATCGATCTGATGCGAAACAACCTGGCAAGCATCGAAGCCGCCCATGGAAGAATTGCAGATACCGATGTTGCCCTCGAGTCAACCCGTTTTGCCAAAGAGAACATATTGGTTCAAGCGAGTGCCTCCATGACTGCTCAGGCGAACCAACTTTCGAACGTTGCACTCACCTTAATTGGATAATTTACAAACCCATGCCAAAAACAAACAACAGATAAGGAAAGGAGGTCAGATCAAAGGTAACCAACATTTATTTAGTACAGTCCAGTAAGCAGTATTCAATTTGCACTACACAATTATACAAACTTGGTGTCCCAAGACGGTGAAATTCATCTCATGCTATCACCGCAATGGGTCCAGCAATCATGGTATCTGTTGTAAGATTGTATCCTTAAGTGGCGTCCTATTTTAAATCATTACCTTAGTACTTCACCCTGCAAATAAACATCATTCCGCACAAGCTTTTAACCGATTGTTTGTACTACCAATGCAATATCCATGATTTCTCCAAAATTTTGACATAAACCGCTGAATTTACCGTTCCTGCAACAAAGTAAGTTAACAATATGCAGATGCAAATCTCAGATATTATCCAAGGTCATTTGGCCACGTTCACTGACTTAACAATAACATGATTCACACATTTCAACCTTTTTCACATGCAAGCAAATTCAACCGTTTGCAGGTAACTCTCCTATGAGAATACAAATACCACTCATGCAATAGTGGCAGGATTTTCCTCAATCAACACTTTGCCACTCATATTTCATTCAAAATAAACAGTAAATTAAACTTATTCTATACGATCTACAAACATCACAATTAAACCTTTTGTTTTCCCATCAAGATGTATCTTGGGGTACGGATTTTGAACACAAAAACGAATCCTTATTCCTTGTGTATTCATCATATGACATTCTCGCACTCACACTCATTATGACGTTTTGACTAACCATGAACAGCGAACAATTTCACGCCATTCTATACCGGCGTTTACCTTTTATTAACTTCAACGAAAGCAGGCAGAATCATGCTTACTGAAATTTTATTACTACGAAAAAAAATCGCGGGTTTATTCCTGGGATGGAACTTATCCGCATTATCATCCAAAAGACTTGGTCACCATTTGAAACATGGGGATCAAGCAGGTTGTCTCATATCTACGGACATTGGCATTTGTCCGTCGAGATTTGGGGCAACACATTTTCAAATCACCTAACAACTATAACCCAAAAGGAGGAAATGCGTAAGGCGCACAGCTAAGAACCAATTAATTTAAAATTAAGAAATCGAATAGCTGACTAATCAGTTTTCGCGCCACATTTAGAAGCACAAACATATATTTACCGTCGACAGGAGGTCGTCGCAATAGAATCAAGGATGATACTATATTTCTGGTATAAATTGTCATATACAATGACTTATTCACGACATAAATGAATACCTAAGTGAGTTATTCGTCACATTGTTGGAATAATGTAAATACCTTAGTCCATTGTGATACTTATAAGCCGGTGATGATTTCCTAATGGTATACCAAAGCATATGAAAAGGTCTACAAACAAATTGTACGATTTGCACATATTTGCATGTGCAAACAAAACTTTTTTATTTCACAAAAACATAACCGAGTACTCGCTTGCTCACAATACATTCAAGCGAGACGGAAGACAGGAGGTTTTCCGTTCATTACTAAAGTCAAGGAGGACATAATCATGCCACTAAATATAAATACAAATACAGCTGCAGCCAGTGCCAGCTACCACCTATCAAAAAACAACGCCGCTTTGCAAAAAAGTCTTAATCGCTTGTCCAGCGGAAGCCGAATCATCAAACCAGCGGATGATGCCGGTGGTCTAGCGGTATCGATGAAGCTTAGAGGGACCATCAACCGATTGAGTGGGGTAGGAAAAAACATCGGGAATGCAATATCATTCTTACAGGTTCAAGATGGCATTCTTGAGTCTGCGGCAAAAATAGTTGACCGCATGGCGGAGCTTAAGGCCCTTAGCCAGGATGTGCTCAAAAACAGTTCTGACATAGCGAACTACAACGCTGAGTTCAGCAACCTGCAGGTTCAGTTGTTCCAAATGGGAGACACGACTTTCAACGGAGTCAGTCTGTTTTCCACAGTCAAGTCAGACGGGTCCACTGCAGTAACCTTCAATACGACCGGTTCCGGTCATACCGTAAGCATTTTCACCAGTGAAAGTGGGGAGAGTGGATCCGTAGTAAGCATCAACAAAAGTGCGTTGCTCGCAGCTCTGACCATAAATTCTGGCGATGTTTCGGTTGCCCAAACCTTTCAGGCAAGTAGTGGTTCGACTATATTTACATTCGCTGCTGCGAGTGTTGGTGCCGCGATTGCACTGGCCGACGTTTCGGTTGGAGTTTACTCGCAGGCTCTGCAAAACCTAGCGACCTTAAGAGCAGAAAATGGCGGATCCGTATCGCGACTGCAATTTGCCATGGAATCAGCTTCTCAACAAAGAACAAATTTGGAGGCAGCTGTTGGCAGAATTGTGGACGTCGACATAGCTACGGAAAGTACAACACTTGCGAAGTACAATATCCTTGTGCAAGCTTCCGCATCTATGTTGGCTCAAGCCAATGCGACTCCAAACGTTGCGTTGATGCTGTTAGGATAAGATCTGGAATCATTCATTTCGAACATCCTGCGAAACATGTTGGTTATGAATATACTTCGTAATCCGTAATGGACTATTGACCATCAAAATCGTCAAAGCACCGACCCGTCAGTCATGAAATCAGTTATACCTGAATCATACTTAACTGGATGCATCAGTTGCAATGGGAACTCCTCTTCGAGAAGGAGATCACTCAAGAAGAGAATTGCCTCCTCTTCGATTAGCATGCTGACGGGTTGGTTGTTTCGACGGCGAAAAAAGAGGAATGATTCTGCTGATGAATGACTCGTCGAATTGATCCGCAACAACACAAACTAAGAATGTATTCCGTGTCATAACCACTCATTTCATGGGAGGCAGGGCAATCCTAATCGCTTCCCAATCCAATGACAAAAATCAATCATGCCTTTAGAAATTAATACAAACTCTTCTGCATCCATTGCTGGTCGTCTGCTATCCAGAAACCATGCAGGGCTGCAGAAATCTCTGAACCGAATATCAAGCGGCAGTCGCATCACGGAGTCGTCGGATGACGTTGGGGGTCTTGCCGTATCCATAAAACGCAAAGGTATGATTAATCGAATGGACGCAGTGGATAAAAACATATCGAACGCGGTTTCCTTTCTCCAGGCTCAAGATGGAATATTGGAGTCGGCGTCAAAGATAGTGCAAAGAATGTCCAATCTGAAAATCCTCAGTCTTGATGTTTCAAAAAACTCTTTAGACATCGCAAACTACAATACGGAGTTCAAAAAGCTTCAAGTTCAATTGCATCAAATGGGAGATACGAAATTCAACGGGGTTAGCCTGTTTGGTGTGGTTCAATCTGATGGAGAATCGAAAGTTATCTTCAATACTTCCGGATCCGAACACACCATAAGCATATTTACCAGCGAACTGGGCGGTAGTGGATCCATAGTGGAAATCAACAAGTCTTCCATGCTGGCCGCATTAACCATCGATTCAACCAATCTATCTGCAAAAAATGCCTATCAAGACATTTCCTCAACAATTAAGTCCTTTGCATCTGAAACCCTGAATTTGGCAATAAACCTGAGTGACATATCCCTGGGGATGCATACACAAGCATTACAAAACCTCGCAACTTTACGAGCTGAGAACGTGAGCTCGTCATCCAGACTGCAATTTGCTCAGCGAAGCGCAGCTTATCAGAAAACCAACCTGGAAACCGCCGTAGGGAGAATCCTTGATGTGGATCTTGCATCGGAGACTACGAGCTTAACCAAATATAAGATATTAGTCCAAGCGTCTGCCTCGATGTTAGCTCAGGCCAATACCACGCCAGATGCAGCTTTGCTTTTATTGAGGTAAGGAAATGAACCAGACTTACCCAATCCTTTTACGACAAGAATCAAGTTTTTCTACTTTTTAGAATGAATATTTCAATCCATAGGAACATTTCAGCCACAAAGGCTCCGCGACATCTATCGCCATTCAGTTCGGAACGAGAGTGGATCGAGAATCGAATCTCATCCGGTTCATCAATCAAAAAGCGTTCGGAAGATGACGGAGATATGTCTTTGGGCATGAAACGCAAAAGCTCGATGAAAAGATTCGATGGGGTTGAAAGAAACATAAACAGACTAATTTCATTCCTTTATCTCGAATATAAAATGTCGGCAAGTGCCTCACGGATTGACGGAAGAATTGGCGAATGTAGCAGTCTTAGCAAAGACTCAATCAAGAACAACTCCGACCCAGTGAATGATAGTAGTGATTTTGTTCAACTACAGCTTCAACTTTTTCTACTCGGTGAAAACAAATCCAAAGGTGTTATCTTTTTTGCAACTTTTAAGAGAGATGGTGGAACGGGGGTGATCTTCAAAAATGATGAAATCAGCCACACCATCCAAATCTACACTTTCCATAATGGTTCTGGTGTATCCTACGCGGAAATCCAAAAAGAGTCTTTGCTTTCCACAGCATCAGGTAAACCGGCAGATTTGGAGTTAAATATCTCCAACCAGAAATCAGGTGACCTCTTCTTCGATTTCATGGTGGGCAGCCAAGTTACTGAAAACGAAGAATTGACCGTAAGATTTGGACTTTGGCCTATGGAGGAATTCGAAAAAGGCATTCCAAATCAGACCACCCTGCAAGCTCAGTATGACGGTGTTGTCTCAAGACAAAAATGCACTCCTACCGCAGATCCCTTCAAGAATAAAAATTTCAGTCTTTCAATAGGAAAAATAGTCAATGCTGACTTTGTAATTCAGAGCACTCTTCAGGAAGAGACAAAATTACTTTTTCCAAACCTCTGCACCCTTTCTCAACCAAATTAACTCAAAGGCAATGCGATCATAAACTTTCTCATGCAATAATTTTAACCATACATAACAACCGGGTACCCGTAGGCCCCTAATTTCATTCTATGGGACGAACGACAGGAGGTTGTTCGTATATCCAACCAGTCAAGGAGGACTAATAACATGCCACTAAACATAAATACAAACTCAGCAGCTGCAACCGCAAGCTACTTCTTATCCAAAAACAACGCTGCTCTGCAAAAGAGCCTCAACCGCCTATCAAGCGGCAGTCGTATCACCAAACCAGCAGATGATGCCGGTGGTCTCGCAGTATCAATGAAACTGCAAGGCTCCATCAATCGTATGAATGGTGTAGAAAAAAATATCGGAAATGCAATATCGTTCCTTCAAGTTCAAGATGGTATTCTTGAATCTGCGGCAAGTATTGTAGATCGTATGGCCGAACTCAAAGCTCTCAGCCAAGACGTATTGAAGAATAGTTCAGACATAGCAAACTACAACTCGGAGTTCAGAAATCTTCAAGTTCAGTTGTTTCAAATGGGTTCGCAAAGTTTCAATGGAGTGAGTCTGTTTGCCACCGTTAAGTCCGATGGGTCCACTGCGGTTACCTTCAACACGACCGGTTCCGGACACACGGTGAGCATTTTCACCAGCGAAAATGGTGAAAGTGGATCCGTAGTAAGCATCAACAAAAGTGGCCTGCTTGCAGCGCTAACCATAAATTCAGCTGACGTGTCCGTCGCTCAAAGCTTTCAGGCAGCTAGTGGTTCGACCATATTTACATTCGCCGCCGCGAGTGTTGGTGCCGCCATTACACTGTCCGAGGTTTCGGTTGGGGTTTACTCGCAGGCTTTGCAAAACCTAGCGACTCTTCGGGCCCAAAACGGTGGTTCCGTCTCACGCTTGCAGTTCTCTCAGGAAGCGATCTCGCAACAAAGAACCAATCTTGAAGCCGCAATGGGAAGAATCGTTGACGTAGACATTGCCTCGGAAAGTACAACCTTAGCCAAATACAACATTTTGGTACAGGCTTCCGCGTCAATGCTGGCACAAGCAAATGCAACTCCAAACGTAGCGTTAATGCTCTTGGGATAAGTAACCCTTAACCGAAGAACTACTAATTATTTTCATGTGGCGACTCGTCCGATCCGATCGCCACATGAAATAACCAATACGATTCATTCAATGAGATTCTCAATTGCAAGACATGTTCCTTCCTACGATTTAATCAACTTGGAAGAAAACCTTGTGAATCCATCCTATGATAGGCTCCGTACAAAGACATTTTATTGGAGGCGTTACCGTATGTTCGTTTCGAATGCTCGAAGAAGAATTCTCTTCAATTGTGACCGAGTTCTCAAAATTTACTCAAAAAAGTGCGAGGAAGTCTCAAGGATTTTTCCTGCCGCAAGATCGATCGACTTCTTACTCTTCCCTATCTTCGTCCAATGATCGTTTCAACCCTAGGTCGTCTACACCGAAACGTTTTCTGGTCCCCAGTAAGCTTCCTTCCACCTGAACGCGCTACGTACGTGCAAACAGCCACAATTTCCATTTTAATGCTATGAGTGATATTCCCACAGAGTGTCCTCACCAACGCGTTGCCTCCCTCCCTCGATGCTGCTGTCCGCCTGACCGAGGATGGACCGCAGACTCCGTCCCAATATCCAATTTGATTCTATGACTTATTCACCATCAGAGCGTCTTCACCGACGCGTTCCCTGGCCCCCGGGATGCTCCCGTCCGCCTGAACGCGGTAGGTTCGTGCCCACCATCCCAAACTCCAAATCGATTCTATGACTTATTCACCATCAGAGCGTCTTCGCCGACGCGTTCCCTGGCCCCCGGGATGCTTCCGTCCGCCTGACCGCGGATGGTACATATGCACCATCGCAATCTCCCTTTTGATTCTATGGCTGATATTCATACAGAGCTTCTATACCGACGCGTTACCTGGTCCCCGGGATGCTTCCGTCCGCCTGATCGCGGTAGGTTCGTGCCCACCATCCCAAACTTCAAATCGATCTATGACTGATTTTCGGACAGAGCGT
>CACMZN010000041.1:12500-14122 GCA_902618175.1 uncultured Verrucomicrobiota bacterium | reverse complement strand
TTCCGATTTCACACGGTCCACCTTCGAGTGTAGGTGGACAATCCTTACCAAACTCTTCAATGACTTGTTGTGCCGTTGTAGGACTAACCTTGGTACTTTTATTAGCGCTAGGAGCAGCAATCGGCATGTTCAGCGATTCCATCATTCTTCTAAAAAAGGGGTGTAAAGGTGAACGCAATGCAACGCTTGAAAGTCCCGCAGTGACAATACTTGGTAAGGTTTCTTTTTTGGGCACAATTAGTGTGATGGGACCAGGCCAAAAAACTTTGGCTATTTTTTGCGCGGTGGATGAAAAATCAGCAATTTGCTGAGCATCGCTCAGACCTTGAACATGAACAATTAGGGGGTTATTCTTAGGCCGCTGCTTGAGTGAATAGACTTTTTCTATTGCCGATATGTTGGTTGCGATCGCGGATAGACCATACACCGTTTCCGTAGGGAGAACGGCGAGATTACCTGAACTCAAAGAGTCTCTGCAACTTTCGAAGCTAGCAAGCAAGACTAAATTATGAAAAAAAAGTTACAAAACAAGCTGCATGTGTCTCGCTTTTTTTATGAGCTTCGAGACTTTCCTTTGTTGCATAGGTGTGAGACCTGTGTACTTTCTGGGAAGTATTTTGCCAGTATCGGTAGTATATTTTATAAGTGCCTCCTTATCTAAGAAGGTGTAATTTTCAGGATTACGACTCTTGGTTCTATTGGTTTCTTCAGTAGTCATATTTATATGTTAAAAAACTAAGGTCGATGCGCAACAACAAAGGCATAGTCCCAATTAGGTTAATCGTTGACTAGAAAAAGTATTTTTGTTTGGATTTAGCAATGAAGGTTGCTTCATCAATTAAAACACTCAAAAACCGTCATCCTGATTGCAAAGTGGTTCGCAGGAAGGGACGATTGTATGTTATTAATAAAACGAATCCGAGATTCAAAGCACGGCAGGGTTAAATTTGTGAAAAAAGACATTCATCCTACTCTCAACCAAGTCTGCTTTATAGATGTATCAAGTGGTAAAAAATTTTTCACTCAGTCTACCGCATCTTCCAAAAAGCAAGAAGTTGTAGGGGGCATAAGCCGTCATGTAATAGTCAGAGATGTGACAATGGATTCTCACCCTGCCTACACGGGTGAAAAAAGGTTTGTTGACACAGCTGGAAGAGTGGAAAAATTTCAAAGCAAGTTTTCCCGTAAAAGGTAAAACTTTGTAGCTTGCATCTGCAAGTTTCTGTGGTGAGAGATTATAGTATTTTCGGGTCACTGTTCTTTTTTTTGTCTCTAATACTTTTACTGAAGGGTTTGCACTCAGAAGAATATATGTCGGTGGTAGAAGGCGGATCATTTCCAATGGGGCAGGCAAATGCTTTGGATGACGAACAACCTGTCCGCTTCGTCAGCATAACAACTTTTCACATCGATAAAACTGAAGTAACCATCAATTTTTGGCGAAAAATAGAAAAATGGGCAGTAAAATCTGGTTATAGATTTAGTTCCGGCAGCTCGAATGCGAAAAGGGGACTGAGTTGGCATTTTGCTGACACAGGGGATTATCCGATGAATATGGTAAATTGGTATGATGCTGTTAAATGGTCCAATGCACGGTCTGAATTCATGGGAAGGCAACCTGT
>CACMZN010000041.1:0-5000 GCA_902618175.1 uncultured Verrucomicrobiota bacterium | reverse complement strand
CTCAGCATGCTCAAAACTAGGAATTTTCTTGCGGTTTGATACCAGACTGTGCATTGTGAATAAGTGTCGGTTTTCACAGATCAGTCTGAAAATGTAGTTGGCATCGGAGCCTCAAAACTATCCTCCGAGTCTGTAGATCACTTGGTCTCCAGAGCGATAAATGGTGAATTTGAGGCATTCGATCAGATAATGCTTCTATATAGAGAACGCTTGTACGGGGTTATCTACAACATGACCTTCAATCACGAGGACGCTGCAGACATTACCCAAGAAGCCTTTGTAAAAGCGTTCCGTTCGTTGTCCAAATTCAAACAAAAATCTTCCTTCTTTACTTGGATCTATAGAATTGGTGTGAATTTGACCCTAACTTATCTTCGTAAAAAGAAAGCCAGAAGATTCTTCAGTTTCGATCAAATTAATGATGAAATCTCGAATTCAAAAGATTTAAAAGATTTTTCTAGTTCGGAAAACACCTCTGTCAAAACAACTTTATTGAACGAACTTCATGAAAGATTGAACGAAGCACTATCCAAATTGTCAGACAAACATAGGACAATTGTTGTCCTTTTTGAAATTGATGGATTAAGTCATAAGCAAATTGCCTCGATCATGAAATGTACAGAAGGAACAGTAAGATCCAGACTGCACTATGCAAAGCAGCAACTACAATCTCTTTTGAGCGATTACGTTAGATAGTTTTCCCATGAAACAAAACCATGACAAACCCACTTTAGAGAGTCTTTTTGAATCCAAAAAGCTTGATCTTCCTTCGGATGTTTTCTGGGAAGAATTACAGAATCGAGTAAAGGGTCGTGCTCTTGCTTCGCTTTCACGTCATTCAATTAGTCGTAGGCTTTACATTTCATCAGCCTTACTTGCTCCAGCAATTTTATTCGTAATTTCATTCTTCGTGCTCAATGACCCTGTTGCTAATCTGGATTCTTTTTCCATAAGCAACCTTGAGAAATCGAATGGTTCCCTCCCTAAACCTATGAATCCTGAAGATGTGGCTATATTGATGAATCTTGAAAGCAGTGAGTACGAATTGATTTCAGTCGATTCGGACATTGTTTCTTTTGATTCAAGTGCATCTTCTTCATTTGTTAAGGAAGAAATATCCTTACCGACACACGATACTTTCGACACGGAATTTCTCAGCAATGTTGTTCCAAATCGGCTTGGTCCCACAGCTCGATTTACTTTCTAGATTGAAATCACTTTCTAATATTTTCTTAGTTTTTAGTCTCTCACTTCTTTATTGCATAGAACTTGGGGCAACTGAAAAAGTTGAAGACTTCCTGAGCCTGCAAACTCGCATTCAAGAAATATTCGAGACTTCCAAACTTTCCATTGTAAGGGTTAAGGCTACTAGAGAAAGAATTGAGAATCAAAAGACACGAAGGTTGCTTAAAATGGGAAGTGGTTTCTTCGTTTCTAAGGATGGGCATGTCTTAACCACTGGATTGCTCGTCAACCCTGATAGAATATGGATCGAGCACGATGGATCCTTCTTTTTGGCTGAACAAGTAGGCAGAGATCCTCTTTGCAACCTTTCGTTGTTGAAAGTGTCAGAAAAGCCAAAGAATTTCAATTTTGTCTCCTTATCTGATCCACCTTTCGAGACTCCAGTAGGATCGATCATCGTTGGATTGACCTGTGCACTTGAATTCGAAGTTGGTCCAACACAGGGTCTTCTCCAAAGTGAAGAATTTTCTTTTGGCAAGCGTCCTTTTCCTACAAAAATGCTTAGAACAAGTTTAGCTCTTGGTCCCGGAGAAGTGGGAGCTCCAGTATTTGATTTACAAGGGAGATTTGTGGGCATCTCACATGCGGCCTTGCCTGATTTGAGATCCTGCTTTTTGTTGCCTGCTGCTGCCTGTCTGCGGATTAGGGAAGACTTGATGTTTTCTGGAGAAGTAAACTATGGTTGGTTTGGGATTACCACATCGAGGAAACTAAATTCAAACAGTGGTTTCGATGTCTTCGTACAAAGTCTCATCGAAAATTCACCAGCCATGCAATCCAAACTCAAAGTTGGAGACATAATAAGAAAAGTTGGCATGCACCCTGTCACTAAGGAAGGTGATTTGGCTCATTCCGCCTTTTTTGCTCGACCAGGCACTTTTGTCGAATTTCTTGTCGTGCGTGACCAAAAAGAATTAAAAATTCCAGTCAAAGTCGCCCGAAGACCTCTTGCTAAAGATAAAAATGAATCTAAAGATAATCGAATTGCTGAAGTGGATGGCGTCATTCCTGAAGATGAGAGTTTTGGAACGTCATCAAAAGTAGGTCCCAAATAGATCTCTGAAAAATTCATTCTCTCAAGTGGTGAAATCTTTTCCGTTTTTCGTACTATTAATTAGTCCGAGGATATATTTTACCGAGAGCTAGTCATGATAAACAACTTCAGAACGGAACAAGACACTATGGGGACAGTAAAGGTTCCCCATGACAAATACTGGGGGGCTCAAACGCAGAGAAGCA
This sequence comes from uncultured Verrucomicrobiota bacterium, assembly GCA_902618175.1. Taxonomy (GTDB): domain Bacteria; phylum Verrucomicrobiota; class Verrucomicrobiia; order Opitutales; family Seribacteraceae; genus Seribacter. The sequence continues at coordinate 2,516 of CACMZN010000041.1, read as the reverse complement.
GAGAGAATTTCAAAATCGGTCCGGTTGCCAGTATGCCTATCGAAGTCCTTTATGGCTTTGCTTATCTCAAGAAGGCCGCAGCCCATGCAAATTACGAACTCGGCGTATTATCGGAAGACAAGAAAAATCTCATTTCAAATGTCTGTGATGAAATCCTTGCTGGTCGGCATGATGATCAGTTTCCTTTGGTTATTTGGCAAACAGGAAGTGGAACTCAGTCAAACATGAACGCAAATGAGGTAATCGCTAATCGTGGCCATGTTCTGAATGGTGGAAACTTGGAGGATTCCGTGAAAATTCTCCACCCCAACGACGACGTCAACAAGTCTCAAAGCTCGAATGATACATTTCCTACTGGGATGCACATTGCCTGCTATAAGATGCTCATTGAGCGTACTATCCCAGCAATTGAACAGCTTCGAGAAACGCTGGAAAAAAAATCCAGGGATTTCATGCATGTCGTCAAGATCGGTCGTACACACTTGATGGACGCAACTCCTTTGACCCTGGGCCAAGAATTTTCGGGATACGTTTCGCAACTTGATCATGGGCTCGAGGCTTTGAAGCACACACTGCCCCATCTTTCCGAACTTGCCTTGGGTGGAACTGCAGTGGGAACCGGAATCAATACTCCTGAAGGATACGCAGAATTAGTGGCTAATAAAATTGCGCAATTTACAGCACTTCCTTTCATCAGCGCAAAAAACAAATTTGAGGCTCTTGCTGCTCATGATGCCATCGTGGGGTCTCATGGCGCATTGAAGCAATTGGCTGTTTCTCTAAACAAGATTGCAAATGACATCCGCTTACTAGCATCCGGTCCTCGTAGTGGTATTGGGGAAATTATAATTCCTTCAAATGAGCCGGGTTAGTGCCTTTCAGTCCAATCACGAGGGTGTTCTTATCGACAAAATCCATGAATGGGGAGATGCCGGATTTTTCGGTCTCATTCTAAATCCCGGCGGATTAACTCATACCAGCGTGGCCCTTCGTGATGCCGTGGTTGCATCTGGACTCAAAACTGTAGAAGTTCACCTATCCAATATCCATGCCCGAGAGGATTTTCGACACAAATCCCTCATTTCTGGGATTGCCGCGGCGGTGGTTGCCGGTATGAATCACCACGGCTACTTGTCCGCCTTACGATTTCTCAGCGAAGAAGCGTAACTTCGAAAATTTGCCGGGTATTTTCAGTTTCCCAGAGTGATCCATCTCTGAGAGGAATAATCATACATCTGAATCGGATTAGCGGTTTGCTCGCTAAAAAACATCCACGTTCCTGATTGTCCACCTGTACCCGATTTGAAGATGTAGGGATACGAATTCGAATTGGTCCACATCCATCCCATTCCCGATTGATAGTACCAGTCATGCGTATAGGGAGTGGTTCTGGATGCATTCAGTTCATTTGAACCGGGAGTGTAGAAATATTGTTTGGTTGTCTGAATGATGAGAGAGTCATCCACCGTTGGATTTAACCCGGCATCCACCTCAACCTTGTCGGGTAAGCCGTCATTATCAGAATCGCTTTTTGTGATTGAAGTGCCGTAGAAAATTTCTTGGGCATCCGTTAGCCCGTCTCCATCGGTATCTGTCCCATTATCAAAATTATTATCCACCGGTATTCCGCTTGCCGACATTCCCGACTGAAGAATCACGACCGGAATATCATGATCCACATTTTCTTCAAAACGAGGATCATACGTACCAAAAGTCCCCTGCCCCAGTTGGCCACTCATATTCCATCCCATTCCCCATAGGGAACCATCCGTTTTGATGAATATAGAATTATTTGATCCAGCACTTATTTGAGAAACTCCGGAAGATAGAATTTGAACCGGTATATTTTCCAAGGCATAGGGTGTACCAAATTCATCAAAGTCGGTGTAAGTTGATTCATTCTTATTGATTCCCAGTGCACCTCGCCAATTTTCTCCCATTCCCCATAATGATCCATCCTCATTTACTAAAAGACTATGACTGAAACCGGCACTAATTGAGGCAACATCATTAAAAGAAGAAATTTTAATCGGTTGATCAAAAGGCACATAATATGAATAATTTCTGCTATCCTGCCCGTTGCCAAGTTGGCCAAGAGCGTTATCACCTGCTCCCCAAACCGATCCATCCCACATTAACATCAATAAATGCCTGTCCCCCCCAGAAATAGACTTTACTCCATCTTTCACAGTAACTTGATCAATCAAATATATCGCATGTTCCTCATCATGATCCTCTTCTTCATGATCATCATCATGTTCCTCCTCTTCTTCGTAATCAAGGTTTAGTCTTTTGACCGCCCCGTCGTTATCCAGCACAAAAATTTCATTGAGCCCCGAATAATAATCTCGAACGACTTCAACCTGGACTACTCCAGATTCTAAAATCATCTTAGGAACCGAAGAAAATGGAGTATCGGAAATAAAAATATCTCCTGTTATCCAAAGTGATCCATCCTGTTTTACAAACAAGGTTGCGAAATCTGAAACTGCAATATTTACGACTTCTGCATTAAC
>CACMZN010000040.1 GCA_902618175.1 uncultured Verrucomicrobiota bacterium | reverse complement strand
ATCGGGTCGTTCCTACGATCCGTTCGAAAATGGGACGAATTGGTTCGTTTATCGAGAAACATTTTTCCAAAGGATAATCTTATTCAGATCATTGCCGGACTTTGGACCCGGCGTACTCCTTCCCTTCTCAACGTCTTCCCTTAGATGTGAGAGGAGTTTTTTGGCAAGCTCAGTTTTTTGTTCATACAAATTGCGTTTTTCACCTAGGTCAGATCCGAGGTCATACAGTTGAGCAGGAGGAGATTCCGGGGACGCCTTCTTTTCCTGCGGAAAAGTCCACCCGCCCGAACCTTTTGCAAGAAGCAGCTTCCACTTTTCTCTTCGATAAGCAAAATGACCACTGATTGAATGGTGAATCACTCCACGGCGGACCAATCCGTTTTTCTTGCCCAAAAGAGCAGGCAGAAAGCTAAGGCTGTCCTCGCAACTTCCTGGAGGGATTTCCTCGCGGATGATGTCAGCTGCAGTTGCAAAGAAATCGGTCAGACAAACGAGTTGGTCGCATATGCTTCCCGCCTTAATCCTTTTTGGCCACTTGACGATCAGAGGGACCCTGTGTCCCCCCTCCCACAAATCTGCCTTTGATCCCCGAAATTGAGCACTTACTAGATGACCTTTTCCGGCCAGCTCTTTGATTCCGGCGGCCTTGGAACACCCATTGTCACTAGTGAAGAAAACAAGTGTATTCTCTTCTTGCCCGATGAAGCTCAAGGCATTGCCAAGCTCTCCCATAACATGGTCCGTCTGCATTACAAAATCTCCGTATTTGCCCAACCCACTCCTTCCCTTCCATTCCGGAGATGGTAGGATCGGCGTGTGCGGAGAATTCAAGGATAGATATAGAAAAAAAGGTTTTTTCTTTCCTTTGCGCGATCTGATGTAATTAACGGATTCGCTGGTAAGACGGGGAAGCATATTTGCAGGCGGATCGTGAGCAATCACCACTTTGTTTTCGATTACCGCCTCCATGTCTCGAGCATGATGAAATCCATGAAAATAATCAAATCCCCGATGAATCGGACCATCTGGAATATATGCACCGACAGGAGGAATGTTGTATTGCTTCCTGAGATATTCTTCGCCGGATTCAGGATGTAGATAACGAAAATTCAAATGCCATTTTCCAATGATCGCGGTGTGATATCCATTTTGCCTCAAAAAACTCGCCACATTAGGTCGATCCACCGGAATCAAACAGGAATCAAAACCTGTAACTACACCACTTTGAAGCTTGGAACGCCAACTGTATCGTCCAGTCAGCAAACCATATCGAGTCGGCGTACAGACGGATGAACCCGAATGAGCATCAGTGAAAACCATTCCCTCCGAAGCGAGCCGGTCCGTGTGTGGAGTTGGGATCTTGCCGTTCTCCGAATTAAGACAGGAAACGTCTCCATATCCCAGATCATCGCAAAGGACGTAGATAATATTCGGATTTTCGGAAGACCAGACAGTAGAGGAAAACAAAGCCAATGACGTAACAAATATAGCTCTCCTCATACAATCAGATAGAAGCAAAACGGGAGTGTCTATAATGACAAGGTTAATTAACAAGTCAGCTCATGAATTCTTTTCCACTTTTACCAGGATTTGCAATATGCTCTCGTCACGATTTGTCAATCAAGTCGATTATCCTTGCCTCGATTTGCATTTACCCAAGAAATCGAGCTGGAATGTCCTAGTTAGCCTGATGTCACCGCATCTTTTTTTTTCCCATTTTCTTGCTTTCGTATTTTCAACTTTCTTTCTGATCGCTGAAAGACCAAACATTGTTTTCATTCTTGCCGACGATTGCAGTTATTTGGATATGGAGCTTTACGGCGGACCAGCCAAAACCCCACACATCAATAAATTGGCGAAAACGGGAATGACTTTCTCTAGGTGTTACCAATCCTCTCCCATGTGCTCACCCACACGACACGCCCTCTACACTGGCATTCACCCTGTAAAAAATGGAGCTTATCCCAACCATGGTCGAGCATATGAAAACATTAAAAGCGTGCCCCATTATCTATCAAAAGCGAACTACCAAGTAATTTTAGCGGGCAAACGACACATTGAACCCGTATCCGTATTTCCTTTTCAATACCTAGATGAATTCGCTGAACCAAGTAAGGAAGAGGTACTGCGAGTGGATGGATGGAGATATCCGAGAATATTCGAAGTTATGAAGGATTCGAAAACTGGAAAAAAATCGTTTTGCCTCTTTCTCTGTTCCAACGAACCTCATGGCCCATACACCAAGGGTGACCCCAGACCTTACCAAACAGTAAAGCTATCTCCTCAACAGCTGGAATTTCATCGTCAATCGTATGCGAATTACCTTGCCGAAATCACCTATTTCGATGGGCAAGTCGGCGAAATTCTTCAAATGATGGATGAGCTCGACCTCAGAAAAAAAACCCTTGTTCTGGTTGCCTCCGAACAAGGCAGTTCCTACCCCTTTGGCAAATGGACGTGTTATGAAATGGGAGTGGCAAGTGGATTGGTTGCTTCTTGGCCAGGAATCATAAAGAATGATACAAAATCCGATGCAATCATTGAATACGTGGACGTCCTACCAACCCTTTTGGAAGCCATAGGTCTGAATAAACCTTGTTTATTGGATGGGGATTCCTTTCTTTCGATACTCAGAGGAATCAAAAAAACTCACAAGAAATACGCTTACAGCATCCAGACTACGCTCGGAGTAAATGGGGCAGAACAAGCGTATGGCATACGCTCCGTGGTAGATGAAAGATTCAGATATGTGCTCAATCTTTTTCCCGAGAATGAATTCGATATTCCCAGTTCCAGAAAGCTTCTCGAAGAGACCAAAGACCTGGGCGGGCAGGAAATCAGGTTTGCCCAACGTTACGTTAGGAGACCAAGAGAGGAATTATTCGATGTCCTTAGCGATCCCTATTGTTTGAACAATCTTGTGGAAAAACCGCAATATCATGAAAGAAAAAAACTACTTTCCAAAGTTTTGGAAAAATGGATGGTGAAACAAAACGATCAAGGTCAACTTACGGAATGGGAAGCAGAGAGCAGGCAGAGCGCCTGGAGACAAAGACAACGAACGAAAACCAAAATTGATCAAGACGAGCCCTATTTCTTTGGCGAGCGGTAAAATCTTACTCATACGAACCGCTTGAATATGTTGTTTGAATTTCCACTATTGTTTTCATAACATCACCTGTATTCCCAAACGCCTTGCCAAATATCTCTCGCCCGACTGCATCTAGTCTTCCCTCAGTATTTATTAAAGCAAATGATCAAGAATCCCATACTGCCCGGATTCAATCCCGATCCCTCGATTTGTCGAGTGGAAGAAGATTATTACATTGCCACTTCAACTTTCGAATGGTTTCCCGGAGTTCAGATTCATCACTCTCGTGACTTAGTCAATTGGAAACTTCTTGGACACGCTTTAAGGGAAAAGCGGCTACTGGACTTGGTCGGAGTGCCTAGTTCGGGTGGAATTTGGGCTCCAGCCCTAAGTTATCGGGACGGTCTGTTTTATCTATGCTATACCCTTGTTCATCAACATGAAGCGGCCACCAAGGACACACCCAACTTTCTAACCACCGCTTTTTCGATCGATGGCCCATGGTCTGACCCGGTCTTTATAAATTCATCCGGTTTCGACCCCTCCCTCTTCCATGATGATGACGACCGGAAATACTGGCTTAACATGGTCTGGGACCACCGACCCGAAAAACATTCATTCTATGGAATTGCCATGCAGGAATACGATGCCCGAGAAAACTCCTTGCTTGGAGAAAGGAAAATTATTTTCAAGGGGAGTCCTTTGGGACTGACGGAAGGACCTCATCTATACAAAAGAAATGATTACTACTACCTTCTCACTGCGGAAGGTGGAACATCATATGAGCACGCAGTCACCATGGCCCGTTCTCACGACCTATGGGGACCCTACGAACTTCATCCGCAAAATCCTGTCCTGACTTCCGCTAACAACTTCACCCTGCCCCTGCAGAAAGCGGGACATGCCAGCCTTGTTGAAACTTCGAAGGGTGAATGGTACATGCCTCATCTTTGCGCCCGCCCATTACCCGGCACAAGACGATGCAACCTCGGACGTGAAACCGCGATTCAAAAAGTGGAATGGCGAGAAGACGACTGGTTGTATCTATCCCACGGGGGTAACCAGCCTAAAAAGGTACTGACCCGACCAGACCTCCCCCAGCACCCATGGCCCGCGTTACCTCCACGCCTACCCTTCGATTCTTCCCATTATGCAATCCCACGGGGTCCCTCGGCTTCAGTTATCCGAACTCCGGAGTCTTTGACTCTCCTCGGAGCGGAATCTCTCGAGTCTAATTTTGAACAGGCGATGCTCGCTCGGCGTCTGGCTACCCATAAGGCAACCATTACCACTAGGCTGACCTTCGATCCTAAGAACTTTCAACAGATGGCTGGACTCGCTGCCTATTACAACACTTACCTCTTTCACTACCTTTATCTTTCCATGGATGAAGAAGAGGGACTATGTCTGCAGATTCATTCCTGCAATGACGGAAATTCCCGTTTCCCTCTCGGAAATGAAATTATTCCCGTTTCCACAGGTAATCTTTACCTGCGGGCCATTTTCGACGACTGCGACCTGAAGTTTCAATTTTCAGAAAACGGAACAAGTTTTCAGGATGCAGGTCCTGTTCTCGATGCTTCGATCCTCTCTGACGATCATGGCAAACACTGGGGATTCACAGGTACTTTCATTGCTCTTGCCTGTCAGGACCTGACGGGCGAACGCTGTCAAGCAAGATTCGGATACCTCGAATTCAACAATTAATTCAAAATTCAAGAAAAATGTCCGAAACGAAACTAAAACCATTGGAGAAAATGGGTTATGGTCTGGGTGATTTCGCATCCAATATTGTCTTTCAGTCAGTGATCATTTTCCTTCAACCTTTTTACACCAACATCTATGGAATCGGAGCAGCCTCCGTTGCCTTCATGTTCCTTGCCGTACGCGTACTGGACATGGCGACGGATCCCATCATGGGCATCATAGCTGATCGGACCAGTACCAAATGGGGTCGTTATCGTCCCTACCTGCTCTGGTTTTCAATTCCTTTTTCAATTCTTCTCGTATTGACTTTTACGACTCCGGATTTCAGCGATCAGGGAAAGCTCATCTATGCCTACTTGACTTATGCGATGCTGATGATCCTGTACACGATAGTAAATATTCCCTACTGTTCACTTGGGGGAGTCATGACCTCTGATTCTCATGAACGGGTTTCCGCAAATTCGTACCGTTTCTTCCTCGCCACTTCGGCAGGCGTAATGATCGGGTATATGATCCCAAAGTTAGTGAATCATTTCGGAAACGGTGATGAACGGATTGGGTACCCCTATGCCATGGCTGTATTCGGTTTTCTTGCCATTGTCGCTTTTATCGGATGCTTCACCCTGACCAAGGAACGAGTGCGTCAAGTTGTTCCCGCCAAAGGATCATTTGGTGAGGAAGTGAAAACTCTTCTTAAGAATGATCAGTGGTGGATCGTGGCCATGCTTTTCTTTATTCTCCTTATAGGAATCGTCATGAGAGCAGCATCTCAGGTAAACTACGTTCTCTTCGTACTGTCCGAAAAGGATCTGGTCGCCAGTTTCATAACTGCCGGCTTGGTTGCTCAAATGTTGGGAGCGACCTTTGCCTCGCCTCTTTCCAAGAAAATAGGGAACGTTCCCTCCTACATTTTAATTCAGGCAATGATTGTGTTGGGTTCGATTGCTCTATATTTCACTCCCACCTCTAACCTTTCTCTAGTGTATGCAGGTTTCATTTTCATAAGTTTCTTCGCCCAGATGGGAGCTCCGATTCTGTTTACCATGGTAGCCGACACCGTGGAATACGGAGAACTCAAAACCGGGCGTCGAGTCACGGGTCTTGCCTTTTCAGGGGTACTTTTCACTCTTAAGATGGGAGTCGCTTTAGCCGGATTCCTCACTCCCATGTTTTTAGCCATGAATGGATTTGCAGGCACCGCAGAAAACCAGAGTTTCGAAGCCAAGGAAACGATCCTTCTTTCTCTTACCCTATACCCCGCCATCGCTCATTTTCTGCTCATTCCCATAGTCAGCTTTTACAAATTGAACAAGTCGCGATGCGACGAAATCCGAGCTGCACTCGACCAAAAAGCAACCGCTTGATCTACAATGAAAACATTACTCTTCACCCTAGTCTTGGCATTCTTTGGGTCCCATTCCTATGCTGATTCACTGCTTGGACGCTTTTCTCCGCCACCTGGGAAGATTCTCGTCTTCGCCGGTCAGGACAATGAATCCGTCGGTGGTACTTCGGAATACCGAGATGGATACGTAGACAACGTCGGAGTGCCAGCTGGCATCACTCACTACGTTTACTTTGCTGAAGGATGGACCAATAACTTCAATCGAACCTTTGCCTACGGTGAGGTTGATGGATTAAACCAAGAAACCGAATGGGCTGCCGGTCCAATGAATCAAAAGGCCTATTTGGACTCTCCTATTCTGGATCGCTGCATCATGCATCTGTCCATTTCCATGGAGGGAAATTCGGAAGACAAGGTGGCTGACGGCTCCTACGACCATCTCATTGACGAATTAGTAGACTTCGTTCGAAATAATTCCGATCATCCCTTTCTGATTCGCATAGGTTATGAATTTGATGGAAATTGGAACGGGTACGACCCGGAAAATTTCAAGATTGCCTTTCGGAGAATTGTGGATGGCCTTCAGGATGCCGAATTGACCAACTTTTCTATCGTTTACGCTTCCTCCAGTGGAGCAAAGCACGAACAATTCGTTGAATACGATCCAGGGACGCAATATTATGATTGGGTTGGGTATTCTTGGTGGGGTGGAGACAGGGACGGAGAGGCTGCTCTTGCCTACGCGAGAAAAGTCAAGAAGCCTGTCTTCATCGCCGAAGCCACTCCCCGGGGTAGGTTCTTCGACAAGGAAAACTCTAAAGACATATGGAATTCATGGTTCGTGAAGTTTTTCAACCACATTGAGCAGAACAGGGATGTTGTTCGTGCAATGTCCTACATTAACGCCGATTGGGATTCGCAAGATATGTGGAAGGGTGAAGGCTGGGGACAGACCCGTCTTGAAACCGCGCCATTTCTGAAATCAAAATGGCTTGAGAAGATGGCTGAGGAACATTTCATCAATGCAGTCGACAAACCCTTTGAGTTGATCGGATTTCCCAGTGCTGAACCAAGATCTCTGCTGTCCGGATCCTACAAGGATCCATCGATGCCTACGAAAAAACGGGTCGATGACCTGATTAGTCGGATGACCCTCGAGGAAAAAATTGCTCAACTCACCGGCTGGTGGGATCCCAATGAAGAAAAGCTTCGAAAAGAGGGCAAGATTTACGACCCGTTCTTTTATGCGAAGAATTGCCCACATGGTATTGGACAACTTGGACCTTTGCATAACCTTACGGTTGAAGAAGACATCAGGCAATATAAAGCGGTGCAGGAATATTTTCGCAATCGCACGCGGCTAGGAATTCCTGCTATTCAGCATGATGAGGCGGCACATGGTTTCATGAGATTTGAGGCCAATTCCTTTCCTTCTCCAATTGGACTCTCCTGCACTTGGAATCCTGAACTAATGGAAGAAATTTATGACCAAGCGGCTCGTGAGGCAAGATCACGAGGAGTTTCTCATATTCTATCACCCATCGTTGACGTTGCCCGTGACTTGCGCTGGGGACGAGTGGACGAAACCCTTGGGGAGGATCCATTCCTCGTTGGAAGATTAGGAGAAGCCATGGTTCGTGGACTACAGGGTTCTGTGGACGGAACCATTGATTCCGAACACGTTGCCGCTACGCTCAAGCATTTTGCCGGGTATGCAGGAACCGAAGGTGGTAGGAACCGTTCCCCCTATCCTTATGGCCATCGTCACTTGCTTGATCATGAGATCGTTCCTTTCCGCCACATCATTCACTCCACCAGTCCCGCAGCGGTTATGGCTGCCTTCAATGAAGTCGAAGGACTCCCGTGCCACGTCAATCCATGGATTTTAACCGAAGTTTTGAGAAATCGAATCGGCTTCAAAGGATTGATTATCGGCGACTACCAGGGAATCGACCTTGTTCGTCAATATCAGAGAATTGGAAAATCCAATGCCGACGCCGCCCGGATGGCCTTGCAGGCAGGTTTGCAACTCGAACTGCCGAATAATTTCGGATTTCAACATTTGCCTGCCCTGCTTCGCAATGGACAGGTATCCATGACCAAAATAGAAGAAGCCGTTCGGGCTGTTCTATCGCTCAAGTTTAATCTTGGTCTTTTTGAAGCCCCTTTTGAACTGGACCAAGAAAAAGCCCTCTCCTACTCCCGTTCGGAAAAGGCAGTTCAACTTTGCCGAAAGGCCGCCCGCCAATCAATTGTTCTGCTCAGAAACGACAATGGGATTTTACCTCTCGAAAAGAATGCCTACAAAACCATTGCAGTTATCGGACCCAATGCAAAAGTTTGCCGATTAGGCAATTATTCCGGACGCCCTCTCAAGACCGTGTCTGTTTACGAAGGAATCAAAAAATATTTGGGCGGAGCCTTCAAAGTTCTTTTTGCCGAAGGCTGCAAAATCGCCCACAACGACACAGGGGATTCCTACTCCAACTGGAGATACGTCAATGAAGTGGAATACGCAACGATCGAAGAAAACCGTATGCTCATCTCAGAAGCGGTTCGCGTAGCCTCGCAAGCGGACTTGGTGGTTTTAGCAATCGGAGAAAGCGTTCTCCTCAGTCGGGAAGCTTGGGGTGGAAATCACGTCGGTGATCGTTCCACCCTCGATCTCACTGAGTCTCAAGAGGAACTGGCCCGATCAATCCTCCAGACCGGAAAGCCCGTCATTGCCTTCTTAAACCACAGCAAACCGGTTACTTTGGGCGGTCTGGGAGATAAATTTGATGCGATTCTCGCCGCTCATTACGCAGGACAAGAGACCGGGACTGCGGCGGCGGAAATTCTTTATGGAATTACCAATCCGTCGGGCAAGCTCACCTTAAGTTGGCCTCGTTCGGTTTCTCAAATTCCTTGCCACTACAGCCAGCACCGGAGTGCATTGACTTTTGATTACCTCGATGCGCCCAAAGGGGCAGAATATCCTTTCGGCCACGGGCTTTCTTACACTAATTTCAAGTATGAGAAGATTAATCTCTCTTCCTCGAGCATTCGCCCAGGACAAACGATTCAAGTTGGATTCGATCTTTCAAATACGGGAAATCGACATGGGACCGAGATAGCCCAGTTGTATGCATCTGGAGAATCCTACGAGATTGCCCGACCTTCGCTTGAGCTAAAAGCCTTTAAGCGCGTCTCCCTGGCTCCAGGGGAAACGAAGCGGATCGTCCTCAACCTAAATGCGGACGATCTTCACTTTCATGATTCCTCCCTGAAACGGGTTCTTGCAAGTGGGAAATGCATGATCAGGGTTGGCGGTTCCTCAGATGACTTATCCCAACCCATGACACTAACGACCATTCCCCATAGAGTTTCGTCCGGTTCCTCCTATGACGAAACCAAGAAAACTCCCAAACTTGCAAAAAAAAATAAACTTGTAGCCCAAACCCCCAACATACTTTTTCTCGCGATCGACGACCTACGTCCCGAATTGGGGACTTATGGGTCTCGCGTCAAAACTCCAAACATCGACCAACTCGCTGATTCAGGAATCCTTTTTGAAAAAGCTTACTGTCAACAAGCAGTTTGCGGAGCTTCGCGTTTATCGATAATGGGCGGGCTTTATCCCACCATGACTGGGGAACAAACCTTTCATGTGACAGGTTGGAGAGAAAGACACCCCCATCTAAGAACCATCAACCAACACTTCAGGGAAAACGGCTTCCAAACCATTGGACTTGGGAAAATTTTTCACGGTACTTCTGGACAGGGCACCGATCCCGATCACTGGGATCGTTGGATAAACCTTCGTGTAGGTGGACATTATGCAAAACAAGAAAATATTGAAATCCTCAAGAAGGCTTTGAAAGAAAGAAAAGAGGGCGATCAGATGGACCCGCCCAAAGGTCCGATGACTGAAAACGCAGATGTTCATGATGATACCTATGGAGACGGCAAACGAGCTGCGAAAGCCATCGAAATTCTTGATCAACTTGGGGAAGAGAAGGGAAATCCATTTTTCCTCGCAGTCGGTTTGACTAAACCCCACCTTCCTTTCGTCGCTCCTAAAAAATACTGGGACATGTACCAAAGGAGTGAATTCAGAATGCCAACCAACAAAGGAATACCCCCGGGTTATCCTCTGTACGCCGCCAACCTCAGCGCCTCGGAAATGAGCAAGTATAGTGATTTCGAAGGAAACGGACCGCAGGATTTTTCCGAAGACACCAACAAGCGATTGCTCCATGGATATGCTGCTGCCACGAGTTACATGGATGCATGCATTGGAAGAATTCTTGAAGCTTTGAAAAGAAACGACTTGGATAAGAATACCATTGTTGTTCTCTGGGGAGACCATGGTTGGAAATTGGGCGACCATTCCAGTTGGTGCAAGCATACGAACTTCGAATGCGACACCAGAGTCCCTTTGGTGATCAGAGATCCTCGTGTAGAAGGAGGCAAACGGACTAAACGCCTTGTTGAATTGATCGATTTGTACCCGACCTTGTGCGAATTGTCGGGATTGCCCACTCCCGCACATTGCCAGGGCCGCTCTTTCCGTCATCTTCTCGAAGCCCCGGAAGCAGGACATCGACTGGATGCTTATTCTTCTTATCCCACGCCAAAAGGCTTGGGTCACAGCATCCGCTTCAAGACCTACCGCTACACCGAGTGGTTGAACAGAAAGAATCAAATGATTGCCAATGTTTTGACGGATTTGTCGATCGACCCAGGTGAACAGAGCAACGTCAAGAACGATCCCCTTCACGCGGAGGCGCTTGACTTGGGAAAACAGCGACTGAGGGTTAGGATCAAAGAAGCGGGCAATTCTTCTTACCAAGCAAGCAAACCATCGGAGCTTGGGCCTCCACTTCAAATTGAAGTCAATTTGGACAGACCCCGTCAAAAAATCGACGGCTTTGGTGGATCAATTGCGTTTTGGGGAACCAATCCCGATGACGAAACCATGTCCATTGCCTTTGAAGAGCTCAAGACCTCACTCCTTCGGGTTCAAGGAGAGGTCTCGCGAAAAGGATCCATAGATCACAATAAGGAGGTCTTGCTTAGAGCGATGAAAATCAATCCGCAACTTGAGGTTTTGCTTACCTTTTGGCAACCTCGCTCTGCCGAACTTCTAGAGGCTGGCGACTGGATGGATGAAGTGAAGGGTAGTGAATATCTTCAATATTCACTCAAAGCCTCCATGGAAGAGGCATGGGCCAGTGAAATCGTCAAGCGTACATGTCAATATTTGGACTGGGGAGTGAACGTAACGACCATAGGAGTACAGAACGAGACGAATTATTCAAAAGTCGGGAGTCAGACCTGCGTGTGGGATCCTCAGCGGTTATCTCATTTCATAGAGAAAAAATTAATTCCTCGAATGAAGAAAGCTGGACTGGACGTTAGAATCACTGCTCCGGATCTTGCCTACGTGGGATATCAGGGCAGCGAAATCAGCCGTTTTCTTCCCACCATCCAAAACCAGCATGTGGATATCGTGGCGTATCATATGTACGATAGTTTCAGAGACGATATGGATGGAAGCCTCGAAATCCTCAGGGAAAATACCAATCGAATTGGGCAAATCCGAAGACGGGAATTCCCGGAAAAGAAGTTTTGGATGACTGAGACCACAGGTGCCCAGTGGAATAACGACGAATGGCATACCTATGGTTGGTCTCGGGGAATGACTGAATTCGACAAAGCAATGAGGGCAGCCGAATACATTCATATGACCTTCACGGATGCTGGGGCCAACGCCTTTCTCTGGTGGGGCTTGATCTACTCTCTTGCTCCCGAGCGTGAAACCAATCCGGACATTCGCCAAAAACATCGCGATGAAGGTTTGGTATTAGTGGAGGAAAAAACTGGTGCGAACGGCAGACAAAAGCTTGTGGGTAAAACCAAGAAGTTTCACTTTTTCAAACAATACGCCAACTTCATTCGACCCGGGTTTAGACGAATCGAGGTTGATTCAACCAAACCTCTGCTGGTTTCAGCCTTTTTGGACAAAGAAGAGGATGGAATCGTAGTGGTTGCAATCAATCCTTCGGAATCCTCTCAATCCATAAAATTTAATGTCCCCGAAGACATGAAGTTGATCATGGCCCATCAAACCGATCGAAATTTAAATTGCCAACTTATCGATTCCATCACTCCAATGCCACCTCACTCAATCAGAACTTTAGCATACAACCGCTAAATTACTCTAGGACTTGGGAATCTCATTTAAAGTATAATACGCCACTTGATGAAGAAGAGGTTGATTGATTCCCTTGAGACGAACACCCGGCAGCCTCAACTCATGAACATTCCCTTTGACCAAACCTTTGATTTTCAAGCGTACGCTTTTACCGTCCTTTCTAGGAATCGCTTTTTTGATCACTGGTTTGGTAAGGTCAACCACTGGACTACCATATCCCTTTTGGTAAATGTAAGTGTATGATTCCATGGAGTAGGAATCAACGTCAGCAAGGGTGTCGATATCGGCTTTGAGTGTGAAACTTAGATCAAAACCATAGGGCTTTGCTCTCATTTCATGAATCTCAAAAGGAACCTTACCATTCCAGTTTACACGTTGGAAGGAAAACGGACGCTTACCTCTGGATCCCCATCCACGATTAGTTCCTCCAGTGAACAAACTCCCGTCAGGGGCAAATCGAGCCACTATGTTTCCTGATCCAAAACCTTCAAGAAAAGGAAATGCAGCACCTTGGTAAAAACCGTTGATTTTCTCGAGATAAACTCGGTTCAATTTGGAATGGGTCTGTTCCGAAACGAAGAGTTGATTTTGAAAGGGTCCAAATTTTCCATCTGTCTCATCGCACTCGATTCCGGCTGGAGAGTTACCGATCTTTCCATGAGGAAGCACCACGGGAGGAGGGACGAGATCAGGAACTCTTTCCCTCTCAATTTCAATCCTGCTTCCGGAGTTTGGTTCCGGGGGCTCAGGACCTAAGTCACTAGTGAGGGCGAAATACTTGTTTCCCGAGGGGTTGCCCTGAAATCCACCAGGACGTAAATGCTTCAAGGAACTCGAGCCGTTCCACAGCCCTTCATTGTCGCAATAGAAAACGTCTCCCAAGTGATTAAATCCAATACCACCCGGCGAACGGATCCCATACCCGGTTGGAATACATTCACCATCGGGCGTAATACGCATGCACCATCCACGGAAGGGACTCTTCTCGTCTGCCTTGGAAGATCCAGTCAGGCAAAGCACTACCCATATGTCTCCGTTCTCATCATGCCGTGATCCAAATGCATATTCATGATAATCTCCCATTATGCCCCAATCATCGGCCAGAGTCTCAAAAACATCTGCCCGACCATCCCCATTCCTGTCCCTGATGCGGGTGACCTCCGGTCTTTGCGTAGCATAAAGCCAACCATCTTTCCATGCAATTCCAAGAACCTCGTGAAGTCCACGGGCAAAGAGAGTCCATACTGGAAGAGGTTCTTCACCAAGAATATCCTTAGCTATGAAGATATCACCACGTCTCGATGAGATTGCCACTCTGCCACCGGGGAGTATTTCGATTCCGCTTACTTCAATCACCTCCCCTTCAGGAAGAGGAATGGTCGTGATTGAATAATAATCCGATTCCATCGGGACAACCATTTCCTCTTCTCCCAACAATACGGGTGAAAAGAACACTAAAAAAAAGAATCGAAACCTATCATACATTTCCATCATCGTAATATAAGAAACCTTTTGTAACATTCAATCATCTGAGCCAAGAATACGTAATTTCAACTTTTGATCGCTTTTCCTCCAAAGAAATCGGAAGTCGAAGCTCATTCTTCCAGATGAAGGGTATTTCTCCGAGAATTCGGACGGAAAGTTCTTCGTTTTCATAAAAGTCTCCTTGCTTCTTGAAGTTTCCTTTTCCAAGCAACATGTGACAACCTTTGATTATGTCATCGGATTCAAACTTTAGAATTCGCTTGATTTTTCCGGGACGTCCATCCCCTGAATTCGGAATGGGAATTAGATTATCCGTAATGGAAATCCCACTCATTTTGTATTTGAAGGTTGGCTTTTGACTTCCATCCAATTCGTAGCCTTTGAAGTTGAGAATTTTGGTGCGATATTGTGCCTCAGGCCAAGGTGATTCCCTATCATTCAAAGTTGCGAAGCAAGCTCCATCGGGGAATCTGATCACATCACTTCCAGCAGGAGGTTGATTTCCTTGCCCGCGACCAATCCAATGTCTCGCTCCATCCATG
>CACMZN010000039.1 GCA_902618175.1 uncultured Verrucomicrobiota bacterium | reverse complement strand
TTACGTCGGTGGTATACCCGACATGCTTGATCACCTCATCGTGCATGCCGTCCCCATCCGCATCCAAACGCATCGGTGGGTTGTAATAGGGACCCTGGCCGATAAGAACTTCCGAGTAGTCATACCCTTGCGGGGACATGTGCGTGCCGAGATGCCATTTGCCCACCACCGCGGTGTTGTAGCCTGCCTTTTGGAGAAGCTTGGGGAAGGTTTGCTGGGTTCCGTCGAACTTGTTTCCATTCACCAGAAACCCATTGGCGTGGGAATACTTGCCGGTCTGGATGGCGGCACGCATCGGTCCGCAGATCGAGTTGGTGACATAGCACTGCTCGAAAAGCATTCCGTCTCGGGCAAGCGAATCAATGTTCGGGGTGGGGCAGTGTTCCTTCAGCCAGGAGTCATAGGCACCGACCGCCTGATAGGCGTGGTCATCGGTGAAGATGAAAAGAATGTTGGGCTTTTGTGCTCCGTACAGGGTAAGAGCAGTCGAAGCGAGGACGAGGGGGATGAGTTTCATGGTTTTGAACCTACTGAACGCATCCGCTTGGTCAAGCGCTCAACCGCCTGAACCCCCAGCTTTGGGAAGCAGGGAAAGGCATAAGGCGGATCACCGCTTGGTCAGGTCCCGCAGGAAGGCACGCTTTTCCCCAGCTTTTTCCAAAATCCGCTCCACCACTTCCTCAATCCCCAGAATTTGGTTCCAATCCAGCGTCAGGACCCGGGTGTACCGGCTCATCTCCTCGATGAAGTTCTCGTACCCATCATGAAGCTTTTGCATGTAGTCGAGGGTGATGCCAGTTTCCGCTTTTCTTCCACGTTCAGCAATTCTTTGGAGGCTGGTTTGGGGATCAACTCTTAGGTAAAGTAAAAGATCGGGATAAACCAGGTAGCGCTTCATCAGGTTAAAGTGCCCCAGATAGGTATCATAATCCCGTTGGTCAATGAACCCTGCTTCGTTGAGCATACGGGCAAAAATGGTATCCTCGTAAATGGTACGGTCCTGCACCGCTCCCTTTTCTGAATTCCAGACGATTTGCTGATGCTGTTCGAACCTTCGGAAAAGCAGATGGATTTGCATCATTGCCCCCCAACGATTCATGTCCGAGTAAAAATCCTCTAAGTAAGGATTGTCTTTTACCGGCTCATTGAAAGCAAGGTATCCGAGACTCTCGGCAAGTTTTTGAGTCAGGGTGGATTTGCCTGCTCCGATAATTCCGGAAATCCCTATGAACATGATTTCACGACCTTATTGCGTAGAAGTAGTCGGTCAAGCTTCCGATGGTTCATTCAAGTTCCGCAGAAGGTTTGGTAGACTTTTTCAGAAGCTTCCGGTGGGGATTGATAGGGGATTAGGTGATCTCCATCCTGATAGGGGTTCTCGAGTGCCTTCAACAGATTATGGAGAGGAATGAGGTCGCCTTCCTCCCCTGCTTGCAGGGCTTCCTCCACCTTATGGTTGCGGGGAATGACTGCGGGATTGACAGAGTCCATTAGGGTGACGGAGGAGTCCCATCCTTGCTTTTCTTCTTGCAGACGATTTTGCCAACGTACATGCCAGGCTTGGAAGCTTTCGGTGGTGTAGGCTGATTCCATGGGGAGCTCCGGTTTAGACAAGTCGCGAAAGGTACTGGTGTAGTCTGCTCTTTGTTGATGCATCCAATCAAGTAGCTCGATGACCAATTTTTCATCCTCCTTGCGGGTCACCAAAAGTCCGAGCTTGGATCCCATCATGGAGAGCCACTTGCTTTTATAAATATCCTCAAATGCATTTAAGGCCTCTTCAGCCATTTCGATTGCTTTTTCCTTTTTATCATCCATCAGGGGCAGGAGACTTTCAGCCAGCCGGGCGAGATTCCATCGAGCGACGTAAGGCTGGTTGGCGTAGGCATAGCGTCCCTTATGATCGATGGAGCTGAAGACCGTATCAGGTGCGAAAATATCCATGAAGGCACAGGGCCCATAATCGATGGTTTCTCCGGATAGAGCCATATTGTCAGTGTTCATGACTCCATGGATAAAGCCCACCCTCATCCAATGAGTGACCAGACCGGCTTGTTGTTCCATGGCAGCTTCCAGTAATGCGAGAGGTTTGTTTTCCTTGTAATTTAGGGATGGAAAGTGCCGATCGATTAAGTAGTCGAGGAGGGCTTGTGTGATTGTCTTGTCCTCATGGAGCGAGGCAAATTCGAAGGTTCCCACGCGGATATGGGAGCCTGCGATACGGGTTAGGATCGCTCCGGGTAATTCGTTTTCGCGGTAGACGGTTTCCCCAGTCGCAACTACGGCCAAACTACGGGTTGTCGGAATACCGAGGCCATGCATGGCTTCGCTAATCAGATATTCCCTGAGCATCGGTCCAAGGGCGGCCCGTCCATCTCCTCCCCTTGAATAAGGTGTTCTACCCGAGCCTTTGAATTGTAAATCAAGACGCTGACCGGAAGGAGTGAGATGTTCGCCCAACATAAGGGCCCGCCCATCCCCCAGCATCGTGAAGTTTCCAAATTGATGACCCGCATAGGCTTGGGCAAAGGGTTCGATTCCTCCAGGAACGAGGCTTCCGGAAAGGAGTTGAGTCCGTTCTTCGGTGCTGAACATGGAGGGCTCCAAGCCAATTTCGTCGGCTAGTTTTTCATTGAAGA
Source organism: uncultured Verrucomicrobiota bacterium (assembly GCA_902618175.1). GTDB lineage: Bacteria > Verrucomicrobiota > Verrucomicrobiia > Opitutales > Seribacteraceae > Seribacter. The sequence goes on along the minus strand of CACMZN010000039.1, from coordinate 11,731 downwards.
CCAAGAGCTCCGGGCTGGACACCGGAGTCGGTGAAAGTTTCGAGAAAAACACTTCCGGCAGGTTGCAATAAGTGTTTTCGAGCTGAAATGTTGATTCAGTCATCCATTTGCTTGCAGTAAAGGATTGGAGCATCAATTTTTTTTAACTTCATTTCATTTTATGAATTGGCAATGTGAGACCATATATCTGCCTATATTTTACGCACATCAAATAAAATTTTTGCAAATATCACCTTTATAAAGCTTAAATTAGTATAATAAGTAATTTAAGAAACCTAATAAAATATTAACTGATTAAGTGATGCAGACCATGTATAACTCAGTCGTTCACAATATACTCTTTTTTCCCTTTTTTATTCTGGTTTCCCAAAGTTTTCTTTGGGGTCATGGATCACATGGTGTATCAGGAAATGACCATACACACAGTAATTCGAACTTGGATTTTTTAAGCCATTACGAAGGAGATTTCACAGACACCGATGGGGATGGAATGACCGATGTTTATGAGCTTAAGTACGGGTATGATCCAAACTCTGCCGATAGTTTTCCATCCATAGACTTTGTTTCAGAAAGCGTTGAAGCTGGCACCCCCATTCAATCATATGAGTTTATGGGATTGCAAGTTGTGCTCAATTACCTGGGTACTGGAATTACCCTGAAATGGACCGATGTTTCCGGTGATTTTGATTATTCCAAATATTCCCTGACTCTAAAGAATGGGGAACAATCCCTTTACCACGGTGGACATGGAAGGGGTTACGCTGAGCTTAATTATGAATCCTTTTCTTTGGAAGGAACCGAAGTACTTGAAGGACATTTTACAGAATCCGATCCAAATAATGGTACGTTTGTAAAAACATATCCCCAGTTTACGATCGACCTTAATGATCACCCAATTGACACCGTCTTCGGAGAGTCATCCAACCAAATCAAATTCAAGTTTACCAATTTTCCTGAAGAGCAAGAGAACAAGTACCTCGATTTTATGCGAAGAGTCATCCCGATCATTAAAGATATTCTTGGAGTTCCTTCGGAAAGTTTTACCTGCGAATTTATTATGCAAGATGAGGAAGGTGACTCCTGGGTAACAATGAATCATGGCCGGCAAATTTATTTGGACACATACTGGAATCCTCGCCTGCTTGTGCATGAAATGATTCACATGTGGGAAGGTCAATTAGCGTACGGTTGGTCAGGTCCCAACCGGGAGTATGCGGATGAATTAAGCGGATTTGCCGAAGTGGCCGAGGGACTTGCCTATAAAATCCTGCACGAATATGTGATGGCATACCCCACCCATTATGTCTCTGAGGACACGGCATTAGGCGGTCCATGGAACAATTGGACATCGAATGCATGGTCTTATGATTTGTATAAGCACCAGGAATTTACCGGTGGGGGTACTTATTGGACCGGCGACTTAAGGACCTTTTCCCACCGCTACTCAATTGGAGGCATGCTGATCCAAATCATTTTGGTTCAAAATCCGGAATTCATTAAAAGCACGAGAAAGGAGTTGTTTGAAATCATGAATAAAAGTCCGAATAAAATCATGCAAAGAGATGAGATTGTGGATCTTTGGTCCAGGCATATTCCGACCATCAATGGGATTGATGCCAAAGCTTACCTGAATGCGATGCCCCTTCTCAAGGGTCGAAAACTGGACCAGGGGTTTTACCCCGTTGTCAATATTCGAAATCAAGTTGATGTCGATATCTTTTCCAGTTATGTAACAGATGGTCTCTTTTGGTGGTCATTCGTTGTGCCCGATGATTCTTCAAAGGTAGCTGAGTGGGGTGCGATTCCCATTTCCTCTTTGGAAGTTCCCAGTTGGGTAAAATACAACTTTAATCCGGATGATGGATACTTGTACCTGGATATGAATGATATGCCTTACACCCTAAGCGTCAAGAATCTCCAAAATGAAACCGTAACCTCCTTGGACCTTCGTTCTGAGAATACCTACCAAGATGAAGAAAAGATAATCGCTGGTACTTTCGGAGAGATTCGTGTAACCGATCAATACGAAGTATCACCAGAAGATTTCTCACAGGGATTGTATCGGTATAATGTGACATACACTGATATCCTTGAATACACCGATGAAGCATCCAAGAATTTTTACTTTATGGGTGAAAAGAATCTTACTCAATATGAAGACGAAATTATTCTTATGTTTGGGATCGATTCCTTATTTGCCGAAAAGGTTACCGTATCTGCAGAAAACTTTTCATTCGACTTGGATGTGGTCAACGGATGTGCGATTTTGCAAACAGCAAGCATTCCATTGAACAAGGAAATGATGCTTAGCATAGAGGTGAGTTCTGAGGAAGAAACAAATACCTACACTCGTTCTTTGGTTCATGCGGGTAATTCATGGGGTAGGTATCGTCAGCAGTTCTTGATTATTGACCGAGATTTTGACGGTGTGGAGGATTTGTATGACAGTGAAATTTCGGAAAGTGACATTCAAACAAGATACGCCACCTACCGCGAAAAATATCCTACATCTTTGCTTCCATCCAATAATGATTCAACCTCCGACGGAAATGAAGATGAAACTGGCAATGAAAACAATTCTACTGGGGGAAGTGGCTCTGAGTCAGAGAATTATGAAGAAATCGAGGAGAAGGAGACAAGCTCCACCACGCAATATGAACTCGTATCAACAATACCTTCGAAAGGTGGGGAAATTTTTGGGGGAGGGAGATTTACAAGAGGAGAAATAGTTCTGCTCACTGCTAAACCTGATCCGGGTTACGCTTTCCAGAGTTGGTCGGGGGATCTGAATGGAAGCACGAATCCTTTTTCATTCGAGTTGAGGAGTACCTTGACGGTAAGTGCAAATTTCATACCAACAGCCAACAAACATTACGATGAAAAATTGTTTCGTGTGGATGTCAGTTCTAGAGAAGGCGGAAGCGTGAGTGGTCAGGGAGATTACTCCAATGGATCGACCATTTTTATCAATGCCTACCCCAAAGATGGGTACTCCTTTGCAGGATGGTCGGGAGATGTTTCTGGAACGGAAAATCCTATGTCGATAACAGTTCAAAAAAATCTTCGCATACAAGCCTTGTTTGAAATGCCAAAATTTGTACCGCAAAAAGAAATTCTTGATGGAGGCATTGTTCTCAAGTGGGATAATAACCAATCAGCAGAGTATACTTCTTTCAGTCGATACTCACTCACTTTGATCGATGGAAATCGTACTTTGTATTACGGTGGACATAATTGGGATTACGCGGAGGTTGATTTCGAGGCATTCTCATTAATGGGAGATGAGACTCTCATGGGACGTTTTTCTGAATATAGCCCGGTTGATGGTGAATTTATCAAGGACTTCGACTGGTTTACGATCAATTTGAGTGAAAGGGAGGAATCCAACTCATCAATCAAAAGGGATGAAGATTCAACTGATTCCAGTTCAAGCCAAGCTGATCAATTTAATGATTTAGGGAATGGGTGGAAGGGATCGAATTGGTTTGGCTCTTTCTTTAAGACCAGTTCACCTTGGATTTATCACTTGGAATTGGGCTGGATTTATACTGTTTTTGATTCGAACGAATGGATCTGGTTCTGGCATGAGAAACTTGGCTGGTGTTGGAGTTCCGAAAATTGTTATCCATTCGTATTTCAGGATGGTAGGGGTTGGCTGTATTTTGATTTTACAAATTCTTCAAATGTCATTTTTTATCACTATTCTGCAAGAATATGGTCTGAGTTTTAATTGAGTTTGAGGTACTCGACCACATCGCGGAGTTGCTGGGCGTCGAGCCCCAGTTGGGACGCGGATGCCATTAGGGAAGAACCCATCTTTTTGCGGGATTTGATATCCTCTGCCGCGATGACCATATCCTCACCGCCGAATACCCGGATGACCAGAGGATCGCCCTCGGCCTGAACGAATCCCTGAATTCGTTTGCCTCCTTTCACAAGCAATTCCGTACCTTCATATCCGTGTGCCAAGTCGGCAGATGGATCAAGGATTGCCTTGAGGATAGTCTCACGGTCCTGTCCACTTCCCCAACCCGCGAGGGTGGGGCCGAATTCTATACCGACGGACCCAACCTTATGGCATATGTAGCAGCGTCCCACCTGTTGCTTGCCGTTTTGGGCATCTCCCTTGAGGGCAAGGATTTCTGCTGAATTCGGAAGCTTGGTTTCCGGACCGAAGGAAGTTGGAGCGAGCCGGTTGATATAGGCGGTTTCGTTTGCTTTCATTCCGTTCAGTATGTCCTTGGCTTTATAAGTGTTCCAAATTCCCTGATCCCGTTTATCGATGAATACTTTGGCAAGGGAAGCGGTTTGATCGGTGCCCGTGCGGGCGACTTCAACCATGGCTTGCGCCGCCTGAGGGGCATCGATCAGGCTTAGGGCAAAAAGCATGGAGCGACGGATGGAATCTTCGAGTTTGTCCTCTAGCGCCCATTCCTTGAGCTCGCGGATTGAGGAAGCGGGGTGCAGGCGCCAGACTAGCCCACTGTAGACTGGGTCATAGCCGGAACCCTGGCGTCGTTTTTTCAGCACTTGATAGGTCTTGGCTTCCTTGTCGGTACATCCGATACCGAAGGCTTCGAGGTAATAGCGGTCTTTGCCATCGTAGCGATCCGCGATTTCAAGAAGAATGTCCTGAGAGGTTTCGAAAGGTAGGTAACGCATCGCCAAGGCAACCTCTCGACGCACAAAGGGAGATGGGTCCGAAGCAAGTTTATGGGCGTGTTCGAGGATCCGATGTTCCTCGTGCCGGAGGGCGCGGAAGGCACAGATTCGGATTTGGGGATTTGGGTCAGCCAGTTGCTTTTCCACAATCTTAAGTCCCTTGGCTCCTAATTTGGCTAGAACCCAAATGGCTCGTCCCCGGATGAAGCGGTTTGTATCCTTAAGAAGAGTTTTCACGGCTGGTATTACTTTTTCTTCGGAGGCTACCAGACGGGACCGTCCCAACTCCCTGACATTGGGGGAGGGGTTCTTCAGGGCCTCGATTTGACCTTTGGTGGTGGAGAGGTCCAAAGTGGGGATGGAAAGCGTGGCGCCTGTTGGTGCAATCCGATAGATCGTACCGGTCTGGCCAGCGTCTCGGGTTCCGTGTCCACCCACGCGGGCATCGAACCAGTCGGCTACATAAATGGCTCCATCCGGACCAATGGTTACATCACTAGGCCGAAACAAATTCATCAGTCCATTGACGGAGCCTGCACGGGCGAAGTCCGCCCCAGCAAAGTTCTTCTTTGGGTTACTGGTCAGAAAGATATCTCTTTGAGGAAGTACCCACCCAGCTCCCTGAGCTTGGGGATGGTATCCGAAAAGAACATTTCGGGCTGGTTCGCAACTGATGACATATCCCCCGAACCGGTCTTCCATGATGCCGTTTTCGTATAAGGCGATGCCGGTGGGCGAGCCACCTCCATAGACATCCCCTGCGGGAATCACCCCGGGATCCTCCTGCCTCCATTCGGCGACCGCAGTGGTTTGATCGGGCATTTGATCCACCCTCCAATTTCTCAAACCGTTTTTGGAAGTGTAACCTAGGTTTCCGTATTCCATCAACCAGGTTGTCCGACAGGCCTGTGGGTCATCATTATCATTTTGAAAGACATCACCAAGGGAACTGACTGCCTGTTCGTAGGAATTTCTGAAGTTGTGGCCGATGGGACGCATTCCCGTTCCATCTTGATTAACCCGCAATGCCACCCCCCCCGTGTAGGTCTGTCCGTCCGAACTGCGTTTTCCGGAAACCTGTTTCATCCCGTAAAAACTACCGGCATTCAGTTGCCACCCATCCTTGTCGGTGACTTGAGAGCCTTTGTTGCCGTGATTGAAGTAGTATTGTCCATTGGGTCCAATGGTCACGGAATGCAAACTGTGGTCGTGGTTGGCGCCGCTGAATCCGGTGAGTAAAACTTCCCTTTCGTCAATGTCTTCCTCAAAACGGGCATTACGGTTGATGTCGGTGTACACAATCAGGTCGGGCGGTTGTGACACGATGATTTTATTATCTACAACCGCAACACCCAACGGAGAAATAAAAGTTTTTTCCTGGACGAATACATGGGAGCTTTCCGCAACGCCATCACCGTCCTTATCCTCGACCACTACGATTCGATCTCCATCTGGTTGAGTTTTTTTCCCTCGGTAGTTTCTTCCCTCTGCCACCCAAACTCTGCCTTTATGGTCGATATCCATATTAGTCGGATTGTAAAAAAGCGGAGACTTGGCCCAAAGCTTGACTTCCAAACCTTCCGGAAGTACGAATTCATCGTCCGGATAATGGTCGACATCCGGTAAGTTTTGCTGGGCTTTAGCGAGTTTGAGCAAGTCGATCGGTCGATCGGATACGATAAAGACGATGCTGCTGGCTTTTCCTGCTTTTTGGTCGCTTCCTCCCTTGTCAATTCCCGCGAGAGTCCGGAATTCGACGAATTTATGATCCTTGGGCAGTTCGTAGTGAATCACACTGTTCGCATGTGTCCCAATTCCATAGTCGATAGCTTTACCGTTTATTGTCAACGAGCCACCGCCACAATTCTTGTCGAGATTTATCTTGCCCCAAGCGGTTTTGGCGGATTTCCAATTCAAATCGGTCAATTTAGTTTCCTCGCCATTGGCTTTGATCAGTCGGGGGTAAGCCCAGTCGGCCCAGTCACATGTATGGGAATCTCCTGCGTCCGATACGGTCAGGTAGAGATTTTGTACACCTTTGATCTTTGCTCTGACTTCCACAGCATGACCTTTTGTTTGTGTGGTGATGATCTTGCTTCTAAAGAGGGAATCATCAAGCCGAACAGACTCGGCAAATAAATTCAGTTGAACAAGAGCAAGAAAAAGCAACAGGATGACATTATTAAAAGTGTGCATGCTGAAATAACCTAATATCTGGAATTTAGTTTCTTGAAACAATTAAAATATCGTCTCTGGCTTAATCATTTATGAAATCAACTGTTTCCGGAGATTTGATTTCGCGAAACGTTTGGAAGTAATAGGTTTGTCAGGTCAGATGGAAAAGTTTTGTAAATCAATATGCAGTTACGTTCAGAACTTGAAAATTATCTCATCGATTCCTTTGTGGAATTCCTGAGAATCGATCCCGTTTACGCCGAATATTTGTTCCTCGTACTTGCTCTTCTGAGTATTCTCGGATTGGGATGGCTATCAAATCTTTTGGTAAAGCGATTTCTTCTTGAATTCGTACGTTCCCTTGCCAAAAAGACGAAAACGAAACTAGCCCGGTTTTTGCTGGAAGAAGGATTCTTCTTACGAATCTCTCACATTGCTCCGGCTTTTGTCATTAGTTCTTTGTCCGGAGTCGTATTCATAGGATATCCGATGGTACACGGTATGGTTGAGATGGTGGTTAATCTTTATTTGGTTTGCATTACGCTCTGGGTTCTGGATTCAATCATCGATACCACCTATAAGCTTTCTTTGGGCAGTGTCATTTCCAGTAAGTTGCCGATCAAGGGAATCTGTCAGGCGGTCAAAGTGGTGATTTATGTCACTGGAGTAATTTTCATGCTATCTATTCTCCTTGAGAAATCACCCCTTTATTTCTTTTCCGGACTTGGTGCCTTGACGGCAGTTTTGCTCTTGGTCTTCAAAGACGTCATCTTGGGACTGGTTGCGGGGATTCAACTGACCGCAAACAATATGGTGCGCAGAGGAGATTGGATTGAGATGCCGAAGTATGGGGCAGATGGAGATGTTGTGGATGTTTCACTTACGACGATCAAAGTACAGAATTTCGACAAGACCATTACAACGATCCCCTCCTATGCCCTCGTCAGCGACGCCTTCAAGAACTGGCGTGGAATGAGCGAGTCGGGAGGGAGAAGAATTAAGAGATGCATCCAATTGGATCTTTCCAGTATTCGCTTTCTGACCGAGGAAGAAATCGAAGAACTCGAGAAGATAGAACTTTTAAATGGATACCTAACCATCAAACGAAAGGAGATAGGCGAAAGAGGGCTTCATGTCGGGGAAGTAGGTATGGCCGCTCCTCTGCTGAATGCCAGAAACCTGACGAATTCAGGGACCTTCAGGGCATATTGCTTGGAATACTTAAGAGCCCATCCATCTATTCATAAGAAAAACATGACCTTTCTTGTTCGTCAGTTGGCACCGACTGAGAAAGGGTTGCCTCTGGAAATTTATGTTTTTGTCAACGATGTCCGATGGGTTCATTATGAAGGAATCCAGTCGGATATTTTTGATCATCTCCTTGCTTGTCTCCCCATTTTTGATCTGCGGGCTTACCAAATGCCAAGTGATGCAAGTTTTTCTAAGATTTCCTTTGGGACTTCCTGAAAATTTTCTGTTCAACCTTGGATTTTTCACTTCTGGACAAAGATCCCCTTTTTTTGGGATTCCAAAACCTTAATTCTTTAATTATAGATTAAATTTCGATTCCATCACTTCATGTCGTATCAAACCAAAAGGTTTCTAAAAGGTGAGGTCATTTTGACCGAGGGAGAAATAGGCAAAGGTTTTTGCATTCTTGAAGAGGGAACTCTTCACGTCACTCATGAGGGAAAGATTCTCAATGAAATTGACCAAAAAGGAGCGATTTTTGGTGAGTTGAGCGAATTGTTGATGTACAAACGCAATGCTTCCATACAAGCGAAAACGGATGCGAAAGTTCGTTTTTTTGACATTAGTCTTCATGAAATGGTTGAGAGGAATCCAAAATTTGCCGTTAAGATGATTCGGAACCTTGGAAGAAGACTCAGTCGAATGAACTCAATTGCGGTAGAGGGAAATGTCCGAAATCATATCTTGGAAGAAGTTGAAAACACATCTCTTTCGAGCCCGGGTGAAAAACGCGTTCGAGTCTTGGTCGTTGACGACAAACCTAAGATTCTTAACCAAATAAGTGAGTTGTGTTTGGAAAAGGGATGGTTTGCTCAAAGCGCATACGGAGTAGAAGATGCCTTGGTCAAATCGGAGAAAGAAGAATTTTCAGTTATTATTATAAGTTTTTCACTTCCCGAAGAGGGAGCGGTCGAACTGAGAAGGAAACTGAAGACCAACCCCAGGGCATTCCGCATACCTGTCGTTGGAATGTTTGTTAAGGGCGATTCCTATGCCCAACGCCTGGCTTCAGACGCCGGCTTTTCATACTTTTTATACAAGCCAATCAACAAAGTTGATGCCATCTCCGTTTTGTATGAGGCAATGGAAATGGAGGTTTCTGATCAATTCTTTGAAATTAAAAGTGAAACTTTGCGTTTTGTAGTACCTATCGAGTTAACGGAAGAGCTCCTTGCTGATCTGAAGAAAAACTTCAAGCACCGCATCCACGATCTTATCAATGAAGGAATTGACAAAATAGTGGTTGATGTTTCCTCACTCAGCGAAGTGGGCGAGGAAGAAATTGAAGCAGTCTGTGAGTTTGCCGAGGAAATAGAAGAAGTAGGCAGTCCCTTCCGTATTGCATTCGTTGCTGTTGGAGAGGACAAAGAGATGTGGAGGAATATTGACGGGTGCGAGGAATGGAAGGTTTGCGATTCTTTCTCGCAAGCAGTGGAGGAACTGTAAATACTGTCTTCACAATCAAGACGGCAAAAATCACATCAAAACCTTATCAAAACCTTCATTCAAGAAATCAAATCGATGGTTCCGTTCGGTGGGAAAGAAAGCTATTTCATGTTGGAGAGAATTTGCTTCAGAAAGGCAAAGCCACCCCTTTCAGATTCGAATTTTCCATCCAACTGAGCTTCAAAGCATTTTTTGAGGATTGGGCCAAAGCCGGGGCCTGGCTGGAGGCCCCTTTCGATCAAATGACGTCCAAGAACTAATGGTTTTGGTTCTTCATTCACCACTTTCAAATCATTTGCCCTCTTTAGTAACCAAGGTCCTTCTGGAAAATCGTCTTTTCTAGGTGGACGTCCGGCAATGTCGGCAGAAGCTACTCGAACGAGACGATCGATCCGTTTGACTTTACGGGCTAGCCTACGAATCGCCCCATCTCCTGCTTGGTCCTGGTAGAATATACGAGGAGTCAAGTGCCTCCGAACCAATGGAACTACTTCTTCATGCAAATCTTTCTGGTTGGTCAATCGAGAGAGAAAGGAACGTGTGGGTTCTTCCCCCCTTGGTTCGTGGAGAGGAGAACGAATGCGTCCGTCGTCCGAGCGATAAGTGGTCGCAGGTTTTCCCAAATCGTGGCAGAGAACGGCGAATCCTACCACTAGATCTTCCCATTCATTTCCAATTCTCTCTCTAGCGAAGGCATTCATACAGTGCAAGGTATGAGTCCAGACATCACCTTCAGGATGCCATTCGGGGTCTTGCTCGCAACCAACCAGAGCCTCGAGTTCCGGAAAATGCCTCAACCACTTGGAAGCTCTTAGAAAACACAGACCAGCAAACAGGTTTTTTCCCTTCAATATTAATTTTTTCCATTCTTCCCACAAGCGTTCAGAAGGAAGATCCTCAAGTTCAATTCCTTGGCAAAGGGATGTGGTTTCGCTAGTTGGTGATAAATCAAAACGGGCAATGAATTGCATGCCTCGAAGAACTCTCAATGGATCTTCACTGAATGCCGGACCAATATGCCGAAGGATTCCTTTGTTCAAGTCTTCCTTACCATTGAAGGGATCAAGCAATTCGTCATTCAATGGATCGAATCCAAGGGCATTAATGGTAAAATCACGCCTTTCTGCAGCTTGGGCAAAGGAAAGGAAGGGATTGACTTTCACAGTGAATCCCTTGTGTCCTGAACTGGATTTGACTTCTGTTCTAGGAAGTGCGATTTCAACTGGTTTTCCCTTTAGACGAAGAACTCCGAAAGACTTGCCCACCTCATCGCAGGAATGTCTGTGTTGAAGTGAAGACTTGATTTCTTCGGCGGAGAGCTTTTGTACTTCGATATCGAGCTCGTTTGGGATTTGTCCAAGCAGCAGATCCCTCACGGTACCCCCAACTAGAAGCATTCTTCCACCCGCAGACTCGAAATGGCGAGCCAAGTCCATGGCCAATTCCCAAAGCGTTGGTTTGCTTTTTGCCAAGAGGTCGGAGAATGCCGACATGGCGACTAGGAGAAGAGGGCGTTCTCGACCATTTCGCAAAGCGTATGATAGATTGGGAGATGAAGCTCTTGAATTCTGGGAACTTCATCGGCTGGAGCTTTGACCGCAACGTCGGACAGGGGTGCCAGTTCGCCGCCATTTTTTCCAGTCAGAGAGATTACAACCATTTTCAATGCCTTGGCAGTGCGAGCTGCATGAATGACGTTTTTTGAATTTCCTGAAGTGCTTATGCCAAGAAGTACGTCTCCTGGCTTTCCAAAGGCAACCACTTGTTGAGCGAAAGCGAAAACCGGATTGTCGTCGTTGGCAAAGGCAGTGTGAAAGCCAATCCAAAGCTTGTTGACAGCATCAGGCCGCTCCCGAATCGATTCCATGCCCAATCAATCCTTCCCAAGGCATCCAGCGTCTCGAGTTCACGATTCCAAATCTTTTGCTCATCCAAGTTTGATTTCATAAAAGCCCTAAATTGTACATCTTGCCAAGAAATATCCAAGGAGTAAAAGTTTTCGCCTCGAATATCAAAGAGCGAAATGTATTGGCTAGCTACCAATGATTTCTTAAATTGGTTGGATGAAGGAAGTCGAGGAAATCATACGAATTAAACCTGAATTGGCTGATTGCCATTCCTCCATCCGCAAGGCTGGGGAACTCCTGATCACTTGTTTCAAAAAGGGAAGTAAAGTTCTGCTTTGCGGAAACGGAGG
>CACMZN010000038.1 GCA_902618175.1 uncultured Verrucomicrobiota bacterium | reverse complement strand
GGTCTGATGGTAGGGACGCAAGTAATGGATTTTTCCATCATTCATTATTTCGAACAGACCCAATCGGCCTTGAGGGGCATGTGGGAAATCTTTTCCGGTCTCAGCAAAAGCCTTTTTTTCGGGTTGATCATCGGTCTGGTCGGTTGCTACAAGGGATTGAATACTGGTTCCGGTTCTGCATCCCTGGGTCGTGCAGTGACCTCGTCCGTAGTTTTGTCCATTACTCTTGTGGTCTTTTCTGATGCTTTGTTCGAAGTTCTCTTCAACTTCCTTGATTTGAGATGATCGAATTGAATGATGAAAAATTGTATGCGAGTCATTGAAGTAAAGGATTTGCGTTTGTCATACGGTACTCATTTGGTACTGGAGAATGTGAGTTTCCAAGTTAATCGGGGAGATTGCATGGTGGTGATGGGGGGAAGTGGATGCGGGAAAAGTACCTTGCTCAAGGCCATGATCGGGTTGCTCGAACCTGAGCATGGCTCAGTTGAAATTAATGGTAAAAGCTATTGGGACGGGAGTCCAATTGAACGCCAACAATTTCTGCGCGAATTGGGAGTCCTCTTTCAGGGAGGAGCGCTTTGGAGTTCGATGTCGCTGCTTGAAAACGTATCGCTGCCCCTGCAGTCTTTCACTTCCTTGTCCAACGAAGAGGTGCAGGATCTCGCGCGCTATAAACTAAATCTGGTTGGTCTGGATGGTTTCGAAACTTTTTATCCCTCCCAATTGAGTGGTGGAATGAGAAAAAGAGCGGGCTTGGCTCGGGCAATGGCTTTGGATCCAAAGATTCTTTTCTTTGATGAACCTTCCGCCGGGTTGGATCCACTGACTTCAAGGAAACTGGACGATTTGATCAACGAGCTCAAGGAAAGTCTCGGAATCACTTTCGTGGTCATAAGCCACGAACTTCCGAGCATTTTTGAAATTGCGGACGATTCCTTGTTTTTGGATGCTGGGTCCAAGACGCTTCTTGACCAAGGTCCGCCGCGAAAACTTCTTGCATCAAGTGAATTCAGACGAGTCAGGGCATTTCTCAACCGTAGTGAAGAGACACTCGCGTAAGTTGTTCATTGCCAACCTCCGAATGAGTTCCTATTCTCGGAAAAATTGAAGTCTCCCAGCAACAGCATATTCGTAGGGCTCTTTTCCTTGGGCGCCATCTTGTTGTTGTTGGGTTTTGGGATTTTCACTGGTGCGTTTTCCGCCATCGGTAATAAAAACGAGCGTTTTGTTCTGGTCTTTCACGAAAATATGTACGGCTTGTACGAGGGTGGTAAGGTCACCCTGAATGGAGTAAGGATTGGTCGAGTGGAGAGATTTTTTTTAGGTGATGCGGTCGATGATGCTCCGGTGCCGGTTCTAGTTGAAATCAACCGAAAACTTGTTCGCAGGCATATGGTCGAACGCGGCAACGAAATATTCGACCAAGAAGGCAAATTCAAACAAGATATCATTCCCAAATTAGTTGGTCAATTGATTCAAGAAAGCTTCGTGACAGGTATATTATACGTCAATCTGACCACCGATGAAATTGCTTCCGAAAATAATTCAGAAGTGACTACACTTTATGGTTATCAGACATTGCAAACCCGAGATTCGATTTTTGCTGAACTCAGCGATAGCATCAATCTTGACAAATTAAGTTCACAAATCAGTCAACTTATGGAAGTCACCATCAGTCGTTTGGAACAACTCGACCTAAAGACGCTAAGTTCCGACTTCACCAATACAAATGTTGCTCTACAATCTTTCATCAATAACTTCAGTGCCGCTTATTTGGAATTGGGTCCAAGTATGACCCAAACTTCAAACGAAGCTAGCGACGCCTTCGCCAAAATCGCCCTTCTTTCAGATCAACTGAATGAAACCTTGGGACCGAATTCCGATTTGCGCTTCGCGTTTCAAAACAGTATGCGTGAAGTCTCTTCCATGGCCAAATCTCTGAAGGCATTGGCAGACTTGTTGGAAAGGAACCCTCAAGCCATACTCCGGGGTAAGAATGCCAATGAAAACTGAAGGCATAAGAACCGCCCCTTTGGGAATGCTCTTCCTTTGCTTATTCACAGGGGGGTGCATCGTGCCTGAGTCCACTCATGTGGAACCGAACTTTTATCTGCTTTCTTCGGTCGAAACTGATTACAACTCAACTGAATTTAAAGACTTTCCAATATTTTATTTGCGTGAAGTACGTTTGCCTACTTTCCTGCGGGAAAATCGATTGGTTGCCAAGCCCAGTGCTCAGCGCATTGAGTTTAGGGAACGACACAGATGGGGCGAGCCTCTTGATGAAGGAATTGCGAGAGTCGTCGGACAAAACCTGAGAACATATCTGAACACCCTTTCTTATTCTGTTTTTCCACACCGCATGAAAGCGAACTGCGACTGGGAACTGGATTTGGTTTTTTCCAACTTCCAACTTCAGAATAAAAATACAGTTTTCATTCAGGGTCATTGCGAAATCAGGTCAGCGGATGGAATTACCAAAATCCATGCATTTGAAGAGACCAGGAATTTCACAGGCTCAAGCGAATCAGACGAAGTGAAAGCCTTGAGCATGAGCCTTGCCCGTCTCTCGAGGAATCTTTCGGATGTCATGAGGTAACGAATTCACCACAAGGTTTTTTTATAGTATGTTGTTTTTTTTTGCTTCGTTTTCTTCCTTGTTTGTACAATTTTCTTCATATTGATGAATCGATTGACTTCATCTCTCGACGACGATCGATTGGATGATGAACTGAAAAATGATTTGGTTGAAGAATACCAACTTCAGAAAAAGCCTTTCACCGAAAAAGAGACGGAAGAACTCGTGGACTGGTTGGAAACTGAACAGATGGAAGAAAAAGTAAGGAAGCATCTTAAGGAATGATGTCTTGAGTAAGATATTTGTTGCTCCATCGGTACAATTTCTTGGTTGAAATAAGACATAAGCTACCTATAATCTATAGTGTGGGTAAGGATGGGGAATGGCTAGGTTATCTTTGTTAACGGAGACTTTTCCTCCGGAAGTTAATGGGGTGTCATTCACTCTTGCGCGTCTTGCTCGTGGTCTGACTCAGCTAGGTGATCAGGTGGAAGTTATATGTCCTGAACGAACAAGTACGAACCACCTTGATGAAAATTGGTCGGAGTTTTACATACCCTCCCGCAAAATTCCCGGATACGATGACCTCCGATTTGGACTTCTCTGCAAGAATCTTCTCATCAATCATTGGAGAAAGAATCCACCTGCTCTGGTCTATCTTGCTACGGAGGGTCCTGCTGGATATTCCGCCCTGCGGGCATGTCTCCAACTTGGCATTCCTTGCGTATCTGGCTTTCACACTAATTTTGATCAGTATCTCAAGCATTATCGCCTACCTTTTCTCAAACCCTTGGTCGATAGATATCTTGTTTGGTTTCACAACAAAACTAAGGTGACTTTTGCTCCAACTCATTGGATGGTGGATTTGTTGGAAAGCAAGGGTTACCACAATTTGGTCGTTTTTGGAAGGGGGGTGGAACGGGATCTTTTTTCTCCGGAACGCAGATGTATGAATTTAAGAAAAATTCATGGTGTCAGGCAAGACGAGCGCATTCTCATAACCGTTGGTCGAGTGGCAGCGGAGAAAAACCTCGATCTAACTTGTGAGATATTTGAGCAAAATATGGCTCTTGGATTGGCTAAGGCTGCCTGGGTTGTAGGAGATGGTCCGGAAATGGAAAGATTGCGTAGGAAATATCCCAAGGTGCACTTTACCGGTTGCTTGGACAAGGATGAATTAGCTCGTCATTATGCATCTGCTGATCTGTTTGTTTTTGCAAGTGAAACTGAAACTTTCGGAAATGTGGTTACGGAAGCATTGGGCGCTGGCTTGCCGGTTGTCTCTTATGATTACGCTGCTCCGGGACAATATGTAATAGAAGGTAAAAATGGCAGTCTGATCACCTTGGGGAATGCCGTCGGTCTAAAAACCGCAGTTTCAGAAATCTTGAAAACACCAAACGCTGCCTTCAAGGAAATGAAGTCCTTTGCCCGCCAATCGACGGAAAGTCTGGATTGGGAGTCAATCTTACGAGGACTGCGAGGTGAATTCATCAATGTTTCGAATGATTTTAAAAAGAATACCGGAGGATTCAGTCAGGAATTTTCAACTGAGGAAAAGAAATCAACCGCATGAATAAAAAGTCCAAGAAAATCAAACTCGAATATAAGACAATTTTCATTTCGGACACTCATTTGGGAATGAGTGATTGTCGGATTAAAGAGCTGAATTATTTCCTTTCCAACGTCAAGTGCCGTAAGCTCGTTCTTAACGGAGACATCATAGATGGTTGGTATCTGAAGAGAAAGGGTTGCTGGAGCTTGGGTTACACGCGGTTCATTCGTTTAATTCTGAAAATGGTGGAGAAAAACAAAACCAGGGTCATCTATCTGAGGGGTAACCATGATGATTTTCTATCGGGAGTTTTGCCCATTGCCTTCGACAAGGTCAAGATTTGTGAGAGATACATACACAAGGGGATCGATCGACGATATTTGGTAGTACATGGCGATTGCTTTGATTCCTTTTCCACCAATAAGAAATGGATCGCTAAAATCGGAGCTATAGGATATGATAACCTATTGAAGTTGAATCGGATATACAACAAATTCCGAAAGCTGCGTGGGAAAGACTATTTCTCTCTGAGCAGGTGGGCAAAGGCACGGGTTAAGAGTGCTGTGAATTATACCAACCGCTACGAGGAAACCCTTTCAAAAATGGCCAAGAGACATGACTGCCAAGGTATGATTTGCGGACATATCCACACAGCGGCTGATCGGATGGTTCATGGAATCAGGTATTTGAACAGCGGGGACTGGGTTGAATCCATGACAGGCATTGTGGAGCGAAAGAATGGAGAAATTGAAGTCTTTGACTACGAACAATTTAAAAAAGAATTGAAGAGTCTTCGATCTCGCAGAGGAACAGGCATCAAAGCGGTCGCCGACTACAAGGTCCCTCTGACGGCAGAAATCTCCGATTCAGCCACTCCTGTGGTCGCAAAGAAAAGAATCTCTTCAAAACTCGTTTTTTGAACAACGATTGGTAGGCAAGGAAAGAAGTTTGCCGATTTATTGAATTTCAATCTTTTCTTTTTTTCTCGATTAGAGAGTTCAGTTTTTTTACCAATTGAATCATGCATGTTCGTCCACTGCTCATATCCTTGCTGATCTGCTTTTCTTTCCTCCGTATTCCATTACACGGAATCGACGCTGATTCGGGAACTTGGAGTAATTGGCGCGGACCACTCTACAACGGGTCTGCCGGGAGCGACTCATCCTTGCCTTCCGACTTTGGTCCTAATCACGGAATAACCTGGAAAATCAGCCTGCCCGGTGCTTCGGCGGCAACTCCCATCATTGGCAAGGAACAAGTTTTCCTTTCTTCCTTAGACCTGAAGGCATCTTCAGATGGTAAGCGAGGCACATTGCTGGCAATGTGCCTCGATCGCAAAACAGGCTCCATACTATGGAAAAAGCCAGCGGGCAGTGGTTATCGACCAGAGGGTGAGGGCTATGAACATCAATTGGATTCCAAATCCAATTACGCGAGTCCTTCGCCTGTGACAGACGGAAGAAGAGTCGTCTTTTTCTTCGGCAACGGAGACTTGGTCTCCTACACTCTGGAGGGGAAAGAAGAGTGGAGAAGAAACATTCAGCGGGATTATGGAGATTTTTGTTTCCAATGGACTTTTTCTTCCTCTCCCACTTTATACGGGAACAAACTCTTCTTACCGGTCTTGCAGAGAAATGAAAAAGTACATGGTCGCGGAAAGAATAAGGCGGAGTCTTTTCTTTTGTGCATGGAACCATCGACCGGAAAAACCATTTGGAGACATGTTCGTCCTTCCACCGCTAGAAAGGAGTCACTAGAATCCTTTGGTACCATCATTCCCCGTGATGGGCAACTGCTTGTCGCAGGTGGAGACGTATTGACCGGTCACGATCCTGATACCGGAGAAGAACTTTGGCGTTGGGGGACCTGGAATCCAGGTCACAAGCAGGAATGGTGGCGCCTGGTGCCTTCTCCTGTGGTTGGTTCCGATTTGATTCTTGTATGCGCTCCCAAAAAAGCCCCGGTTTATGCCATTCGAACGGGATTGTCTGGAACCCATTCAGGTTCCAATGGGTTGGCGTGGAACACAGCAGACCAACCAAACTTGTCTTCCGACGTTCCTACCCCACTGTATTATCGGGAGAAATTCTTCGTTCTGAGTGACGTACGTAAAGTACTCTCTCGGATAGATCCTAAAAAGGGAAAAATGGAGTGGGAATTGAATTTGCCCGGTAAATACAAATGGCGTTCTTCCCCGACTGCAGGGGATGGAAAGATTTATCTCATGAACCACAACGGCGAGGTTTTAGTGGTTTCCACTGAAAAGGGAACGATTCTCAATCATGCAAAAATGGGAGACAGTTATGACGACAACACGCGTTCATCCATAGCATTGGCAGGCAATCAAGTTTACGTCAGAACCAATAAAATTTTGTATTGCATTGAATAGAATTTCCCATCATTGTTAATAACTTTCTTTCCCATCCACCACACCCGCGCCGGGCGGTTCCCGCCAATCTACCGCCCGGCGCTTTTTTTTGCCCAGATTTCTTGCTTTCCTTTTTGTAAAAAAAAATCAAACATGTACGGATTCTATACATGATCCGCCCAACATACCTAGTTATTTGCCTCCTTTTGGTATGCTTCAAGCCCGGCTTGTTTGCCCAGTCCAGTGTTTCAGACTCAATCTCGGCTACGGATAGGTTGTCCGACCTTCTGAGACGGGACCGCGCACACGAACTTCAAGTCGCAGCTCTTTTGGCCAAGCCACCTGTTCTACGCACTGATTTTGATCTTTCTCCACTTCCCGAACCTCTTCCCGAGGTACCTTCATTTGAGGAAAACATTCTTCCGCCTTATCCAACCATCCCCGATTACTTGGAACCCTCCTTTCCGGAAAGTTCTGAGGAATCTGAATTCTCCGCCCCATTTCCGGCAGTTCCCGCGGAAGAGCCGGTAAGCGTTGAAGAATTGGAAGATTTTGAGTTTGAAATCGTTGAAGAACCGGATCGCGAAGAAGAGAGGAAAGACGATGAGGAGATTTTGTCGGAATTGTATCAGAAACCGAGTGCAAACCGCCACCTGGGATATTACATTGGAGGTTTTGCTGGAGCCACATTTCCTCAAAAAGGAGCGATTCGTCCCACGCTCAACGAAAGAGTTTCCTACAATAACGACAATGGAATTGCAATTGGTCTTCATTTGGGGAGGGATTTCGGAAATATGCGCATGGAAGCCGAATATTCTTATCTCGGATTCGAAGGTACGACCCTTGTTGGTCTGAACAAAATTAAAACCGGGGCACACAATCTTTTTTCCCGTTTTCTTTACGAATTTGAAATAGGGGATCGCTTGGATTTGCGGACCGGACTGGGTATGGGCGTAGGTTTTATCGGAATCGACCATGGAGTCATTACTTATTCGGGAGTTGGTTTCGCCTATGATTTTCTGGCCGGTATAGGCTTTCGATTTGGTGAGAACTGGAGTCTTCAATTCGACTACAAATATTATTTGTCTTCCGCAAATGACGAATATGATCGAATCTTGTCTCACAGCATCATGGTGGCACTCGGATTGGATCTCTGATCGAGGCAATTGAATTCCTCTTTTCTTTTGTTCCTTTGTTTGACGAAACCCTTTTGGTTTTCGGTTTTTTTCCATCCTTCCATTGAAAGGAACAAAAAAAGGTTGCATGCTTGGGTAGATTGGAACGATATTTTACTACACTCCAAGTCCCTAACTTGGCTCCTTGCCCATCTTCGCATCCATGAAAGTATCCCAGACTCCGCCGGCTGATTCAGCTTTTTTCCTTTGTTCTGTGATACAGTTTCATGTCCTCCATCTTTCCAGAGTCGAACTTTTTTGATTTTTTTGACCTCGGAACGACAACCTTCCCTTAAAAAATAATTAATCCCCCCCGTAAAATCCAATGAAAAGAAAAATCATCCCTCTGGGGTTACTGTTTGCAGTAACCTTGAATATCGTCAAAGCCGACCATGGCATGCCGCCGATGGTCACGAACGTTAATTATCAACAAAGAACCGAGCCGGACGATCCTAACGGTGGTTACCGGCTTACCAAGTTTGTCGACATTACTTATGATTTGGAAGGTAACCGCAGTTGTTTTGTGGAGTTCTTCTTCAGTTACGACGGTGGAATTACTTTTCCCATCCTCTGCACCTCCATGACGGGCGCGCAGGGTCCGGGAATTGATCCCGGGTATGGGCTAACTGCAACTTGGGATGCTGGAACCGATTGGAACCAACAATACACCGACCGCGCCCGCATCCGCATCAAGGCAACTTATGGAGATTCTCCGACTGGGAATCCCTTCCTGCCAGACCTAAACGGGACCTATCCGGGTATGCCTGATTCAAACGCCACAGATCTATCCGCGTATCCAGGCCCTCCTTATGCAGCAAGTGATCTTACCGTTGTGGTGCCCGCTCCTCAATCCAAGGGACCGGACTATGGACCTTCTTTTGAAATGTTCAACCCCGTTGCCTTTCCGCGGGCAATAACCATGTATGCTGATAAATTTGAAGTGACTTACGGTTTGTGGGAAAAAGTAAGTCAGTGGGGGAGAGACAACGGCTACGCGGATCTTGTGACCTTTGATCAATATTTCCACTACGACCAGCCTAATGAGGCTGTTGATCTTAATGATATTACATCTATTTTGAACACGAATATGCCAGCGGATCCCACCGGGATGACCAACAGTTTCGATTCTGATCGGCTGGTGATCATGGAACAAGTCATGAAGTGGATGAATGCCCGATCCGAGATGGAAGGTTTCGAACCTGCCTATTATATGGATGGGGAAGAGCCACTATTCGACGATAATGGGGATGGGGTCATCACGCAGGGAGGAACGGATTCGTGGTACCCCGATTTCTTTGATGATCCCGAGGATCCAAACTTTGAGGATCCCTATGCGAACCCAGACGATTTCGTAGCTGATCCATTGGATCCGAACGGCAATCAACAGTGGGACCCAGGCGAATATTTCGTGGATCGGAACGGCAATGGCATTTTTGAACCCATGGAATTCATGGATGTCAACGGAAACCGGATTCGGGATACCGGGCACACACTGATCTATCGGGTGGGCTCCATTAATTGGGACTCTGGGGACTCTGACGGAGACGGCATGCCAGACCCGTTTTTCGGTATGTCGCTGAATTATCGTAAAGCCAGCAACGGATATGCCCTGCCGGGATATGAAATGCGCTACCTTACCTATGGGGGCCGTCCTGAAAATACAGAGATTCATACGGATGCCATGACTGGCGCGTCAATCGCGAGTTGGCAGCCTGAGTGGCCATGGGGGGGAATTATGGAGGTGGATCCATCTACTGACCCATCGATGGGTTATGATCCAGTGATGGGGTATGATCCCTCAATGGATAGTTCGGGTAGCGATTACCTCATGCCCCCTGAGTCCGTTGACTACATCTCCAACTTGGGCGATAATCCCACGGGTGTGGTCGGAACCAAGATGCCCAACGGATACGGAATGTACGATACCCTGGGCAACTATGAAGAACTTCAAAATTATTTATTCGCGTGGAACATCTTTGTATACGGACAAGGCGCTTATGGGATTCCCTTTAACCAAGATGGTTCACTGGTTCCCCTTGGCTTTCGGGGAATTCGCGTCGATTACGCCACTGACTGAGACGTCTTTCTCCGGTCCTCGATTTCTTGGCTGAAATGTACTTTCTGCGTTCCCTTTCCATTCTGTTGATCATGCACGGGGGCATGATCGGAATGGCTTGGACTCAGAGTTTGCAAGAAGGCGCGCACTTTGGTTCCCTCGAATTAAGTTTCCCCGGGTTGGGAGAATTTGAACTGAGGGCCAAAAGAAACTCGGGGACGGATATGGGGAACGGAAATTTCTCCTGGGCAGGCAGTCTGGTTGGGGAGACCAAAGGGGTCATTTCTTTGGCGATAGTTGAGGATATGATAAGCGCATCCCTTACCATGTTCGGGAAGGGCAACTATCACTACCGTGGATCCAAGAACGAATTTGTCTGGAAAGCCGACGATCCGGTTCACCACAGTTGCGCCGGATGTCGGACAGATGGATCGAGATTGCCTGCTGACCCAAGGGGGAGAGCTCAGCCGATGTTGAGTTGGAGAAATGGAGATGCTGACCTGGTCGACCTCTTGGTGGCTTATCCTTCGGTTGTACGAATCGACGCAGGGGGCATAGATTCCATCCAGGCCGAAATCGCGAGGTCGGTGAATGATGCAAATCTTTGTTTTGCCAACAGTGATGTCCAGGTTCAGCTGCGTTTGGTTCACATGGAGGAAGTGTCTTATTCGCCGACGGGGCTTTTGGACACCGATTTGAACCGTTTGGAGGGGTCCGAAGATGGATTCATGGACGATCTGCACGCGCTGCGAGATATCCACGGAGCTGACTTGGTGGCCCTGTTGGTTGGAGAAAGTGATGCCGGCGGACTTGCGAGCATCATGACTCATCCCTCTTTGGGCTTTGAATCCTCAGGATTCAGCGTCAATGTATGGACTCAGATCGGAGCTCCCTCCTACACTCTTGCTCATGAGATTGGGCACAATATGGGATGTACGCACAATCGTGAGGACGCAAGTGGGATAGACGGGGATTGGACCTTTGGAGCTTTCAACTATGGCAAGCGATGGATGAAGGATGGAATCGGATATAAAACCGTAATGTCCTACGACACTAGTCCTAACTCGACTTATCCGTTCACGGTTCCGCATTTCTCAAATCCGGAAGTCGAATATGAAGGAACGAAGACGGGAAACTCAGGTTTGGAGGACAACGCACTGGTGCTGCGTTCGACGGCTCCGTACGTTTCTAATTTTCGAGCATCGGTGGTTCAGGGAATCTTACCCGGCGGTTTTCACTTTGAACTGGAAGAAGGAAATTCAACAAGTTTTGGCGTTCGTTTGACTGCGCCTGTCGAAAGTCCGGTGGTGGTGAATCTTCAGTTGACTGGCGATGAAGATTTTCTTCTTGGAAGCAGCGCCACTCTGTCATTTGATTCGAGCAATTGGAATCTTCCTCATCCTGTGCTCATTCATGCTCGGTCCGATGCCGATTCCATATCGGATTCGGCAACCTTGGTTCTTTCCTCGGATGGCATCCCATCTGCGAGTGTTTCTCTAATGGAACAAGATCTCGTCTCGATCGCTCCTTCAATGGTGTTGGTCTCCGGAGAAGTGATCAATGAGTTGGGAGTAGGAGTATCCGGAATTGAGATTGAATCGTCTTTCGAAGAAGGTTTGGTGACCACAGATGAATTCGGGACGTTCCAGATGGAAGTGCCTTCGGATTGGTCCGGGAGCATTATTCTTCGAAAAAGCGGTTATTCCTTTGTTCCCTCCTTACTTGAATTGGAGTCCCTGTCCGAGAATTCACTCGGTCACTCCTTTACTGCTCAAAGAACCGACGTTCTATATGTCGACGCCAATGCCATCGGGGCCGGAGACGGGAGCACCTGGTCCAATGCCTACGTCAACCTGCAGGATGCCTTGCTTTCAACTCATTTGTTCAGGGAAGTCTGGGTAGCCGCAGGTACCTACACTCCTGGCGTGGTTCGTTCCTCTTCTTTTTTGCTTCCTCCTGGTGTGAGTTTGTATGGTGGATTTTCGGGTGTTGAATTAGAAAGATCGGAGAGGGACTGGTCTTTGAATCCGACGATTCTGTCAGGTGATTTGGGAATCCCTGGAGATTCGTCTGATAATGCTTACCATGTCGTGATTGGTTCGGATGGGTCGGTCCTTGATGGTTTCTCGGTAACTGCCGGAAATGCCTCCATGAACTTCCTTGTAGACGATCGAGGAATAGGAGCCGGTCTCTGGGCGGATGGAATCACCATGTCCGTGGAAAACTGCAAATTCTACAATAACCAAGCTCGTCAAAGTGGGGGAGCGGCATACCTTATGGAAAGTAACGCCAGTTTCAATAACTGCGAATTTTCCGACAATATGGGATTCGGCGGATTTGGCATGGGTGGAGCCATTTCAACCAACTTTTCTACGCTCCATATGCAAAATTGCAGTTTTATTGATAATTCCACGGATTTGCAAGGAGGAGCCATCCTTAGCGATGCTTCCGAAATTAACCTGAAAAATAGTACTTTCCAAAACAACCAAAACACAGTCAACAATGGGGGTGGTGCCATTTATTTGAGTGGTGGTCGATTAATCGATGAGGATGGAAACTACACAGGCAACCAGTCAGCAGCTCAAGGTGGTGCGATCAAGGTCGAATTTGCCGACGTCATACTTTCCGGCTCAACTTTTCAACTCAACCAGTCATCGTACTCGGGGGGAGCGGGCCATGTGCTTGATTCCAACCTGAGCATGCAAGATTGCCGATTTCTTTCCAATGTTTCTGCAGGCAATACGGGTGGTGCTCTGCATTTGGAAAATCTTTCTCATTTTCAAGATGCGAACAGTCTATATCAGAGTAATTCGGCAGAGTATGGAGGGGGTGCTCTAAAGATTGTAAATTCCAATGGTTTGCTTACTTCCGCTGTTTTCCATGGCAACTTAAATCCAACATGGAACGGGGGAGGAGCCTTGAGTTTGGAGAATGCCTCTCCGACGCTCACCAATTGCGAATTCTCCGAAAACCGGACGCTGGCGAACAGTTATGGCGGAGCCATTCGAATGTCCGCTTCTTCTCCAATCATTACTGGGAGCGTCTTCAGCCAAAATCAGAGTGTGATCAATTCGGGGGGAGCCATTCACTTCGATGCAAGTTCCCAACCGATTTTTAACGAGAATGAATTTCGTTACAATTCCTCTGCCCAGTTTGGTGGGGCGATTTTTGCAGAGAATCATCTGGAATTGAACGGAGGAATCTTACTTGGAAATTCCGCAGAGTATGGAGGTGGATTGGCGATGCAGGGCTCCTATGCCTGCAAATTATCCAACCTCCGCATTTTAGGTAATGAAGCCAATGCATCTGCATCTTCAAGTGGTGGATTTGCATATTTTGGTGAGGGGGTAACCGCTTCCACTTTTGTCAATTGCGAAGTGTCGGGTAATCGATCACTGGGCAGACATGGTGTTTTCTCTCCCAAAGGAAACACCACCTTCGTCAATTGCACGCTTTCGGGAAACTATGCTTCAGATCTGGGTGGAATTGTTCTGCTCTTTGCAGGTGATTCCATAACCCTTCAGAATTCGATTGTATGGGGCAACTCCGCTTCCACCGGAAATGAGATTTACGTCAATTCCGGATCAGCCTTGGCAGAGTATAGTCTGTTTGATCCTTCGCAATCGATGGGTGAGATTTCCGGTTCCTTTAACCTGTCCGTTGATCCCATGTTTGTGGATGCTTTCGGACTGGATGGTCAGACGGGTACGGAGGACGACGATCTAAGGCTGCAACCAAGCAGCCCAGCCATTGATCAAGGTTCCGATTCCTTTGGCGATTACAGTGTTACGGATCTGGTGGGCGTGGCTCGAGCGGGTGCTCCGGATTTGGGTGCGTATGAATTTTTCATCAATTCCGGACCCTCGGACTATCGAGGAGTCAACCTTTCCTACATGGATTTGACAGGGCAAGATCTGTCTGGTGCCTTGTTTGACGGAAGCACGGTGTTTTCAGACGGTATCAATGGAGTCAATTTGTCGGGAACCGGTGCGAATTTATCTCAATTGAATCTGAGTGGAGTGGATTTTCGAGGAGTAAACCTGACGGGTGTGAACCTGAGTGATGCGGATTTGACAGGGGCGACTTTTGATGAGTCCACAATCTTTTCGAATGGATCGACCGGGGTGAATCTTGCTAATGCAAACCAAACTGCTGCCGTATTGAGCGGTGCCTTTGACCTCAATGATTTTTCATTTGCGGGTATTGAAGGAGTTGATCTTTCAAGTGCGAGTCTGAGCAATGCCAATTTCAACCAGGCGACGTTCAACTCTGAGACCAAATGGCCAGCAGGATTCGATCCAATCGCAGCCGGAGCCCTTGGCGAAATCAATATTCAATCGAACACAGTTAGTTTTTCCGTCAGCGGCGGTCAATTTAATGATCCCTATTATAACTTTGAGGATGAAAGTGGAAGCATTCCTGATTTCTCCACTTATGTTTTTTTACCTGGTGTGGACTATGAATTCATCCCATCTGGAATTTCAACGGCTCATCCTTTTATGATTGGTGAGCATTATGGAGATATGATCTCCCCTCTGGTCATGGGCGGACCCCTGGTTGGTTCGAGTTCAGTGGATAAACTGATTCTGAACATTCCAACGGATTTCAATGGTTCGCTCCTATATTACTGCACCAACCACTCGGTGATGCAAAAGCCACTGATTTTGGGCCGATCCATATCCGATAATCCGGATACTCCTGATTCAAATGTTACGGATTTGAATGAAACAATTGATGGGAACGGAACCTTGCCTGGAACGGGAGGAGATCCGCAGGACGATGAGTTGAGTGGAATCGGGGACGGACCGGAGATCACTTTGGACACCAGGGATCCGGAAGTGGGGGAGCCCTCCCATCCTCCACTTGAATTGAATGCAAACAGACTGGAGATCGCAGAGAATTTACCAGCTGGCAATTATGTTGGTCAGATCGAGGTAAGCGGTGGAAATCCTGCAGGCATGAGTACCTTGAGTTTGCAAAGCGGACAATTTGCAGAAGTTGCACCTTTCATTCTGGAAGAGAACGGGGTGCTTCGCACGACGGCGATTTTGGACTATGAGGAGCGGACGAGTTATTTGATCACAGTGACCGCATCCACTGATCTCAATGAGAGTGTGAGCATGGAATTTGAGGTATTGGTAATGGACCGAGAGGAACCACCTGTACTAAACGAAGTATTTATTTCACTCTCCACCCGGGAAGACGAATCGGTGACGCTGGAGCTGATGAGTCTGGCGTTGGATCCGGAAGGCAGGCCCCTGAGTTTTACGCTGTTGGAGCCGCCCATCATGGGAACGGTGGAAATCGGCTTGTCGGTTCTGGAATACAAACCGGGCAGGGATCTG
>CACMZN010000037.1 GCA_902618175.1 uncultured Verrucomicrobiota bacterium | reverse complement strand
AAGTTATCGACAATCTCACGAACCAACTTGGTGAAAGTGATTCGATCGATTACCGAAAATTAAAGGAATATGGCCAAAGAAACAGACTCGATTATTCATCTTTCTTCCGTCCACCAGAAGGAATGCTTGCTACAGTTGGATCACGACTTTTCCCATTTCTCATCAAACCTGGAATAAGGACGGATCATATCAAAGATCGTGAGAAAAGGAATGAATTGATCTTGCGGACTTTGTTCAAGAATTCTCAGTCCGCCATCAAACCCGGTTTGGATCTTCGTGGAGGTGTTGCTTTTACCATGAATGTTGCAGACCAGAACCAGAGCCAGCAATCCACTTCAACAGATGAGAGCCCAATGGATAAGGTGGTGGAAATTATGAGCGAGCGTTTGAATGTTTTCGGAGTTGCTGATACCGTCGTCCGCAAAAAAGGGGATCGTTCGATAGAAATCCAGATCCCTGACAATACCTCCAAGGACAACCCCGGAATGATTGAAAACTTACAGAAGCCAGCCAAACTCGAATTTCGAAAGGTAAGTCTTGATTTGAATGCTCCAGTCCCGCTTCAACCAGGGGAGAAGTGGACGGATGATGAGGGTGTTCCACATGTAGCCATGCTTCGCAGTGATGCGATTGCAGATGAACGTCCTATCTGGGTAAGAAGATTTTATGCTGCAAATGGAGATATCATTGAAAAAGCTTCGCCTGGTCCGGATGAACTAGGTGGATGGGAGGTTAGGCTTGCCTTTACATCTGAAGGGGGAAAGATCTTCGCAGACATAACGGGTGAAATCGCAAAATCGGCCAATCCCAACACCGGGCAACTTGGCAGACTAGCAATAGTTCTTGATGGAAAACTTGAAAGCGCACCAACTGTTCGAGAGCGTATCGGAGGAGGAAGCGCTGTAATAAGTGGTAATTTCAGTTACCGAGAAGCTAAGATGCTTGCTGACATCTTGAATAATCCTCTCAAGGTATCCTTGACAATAGGAGAAAAATACGAAGTCTCACCGACCCTTGCCGCAGGTGCCCTGGAAAGTAGTGCAAGAGCGTGCATATATGGTGCGGTAATGGTCATAGCGTTTATGATTCTTTTCTATAAATTCGGCGGACTCGTAGCAGTGTTCTCAGTCGGCACAAACGTGCTTCTTGTAATTGCAATACTCGCTGGTCTCTTTCAAGCCACTTTTACATTACCTGGGATGGCAGCTTTGGTTCTCACCATAGGAATGTCAGTCGATGCCAACATTTTGATCTTTGAGAGAATCCGAGAGGAACTGCGCTTAGGTAAGAGTTCTGAAAATGCACTTGAAGGTGGTTATTCCAAGGCATTTTCCACCATCATCGACGCTAATCTTACAACTTTGATCACAGCTACCATCCTTATTTGGCTTGGAACCGGACCAGTCAAAGGATTCGGCATTACTTTGGCCATTGGGATCGTGACCTCAGTTTTTTGCGCACTTTTCATCAGCAGATTCCTGATGGATTTACTTTTGAAATTTGGCATACCAAACCTGATAAGTCTCAAAAGCATTGAGAAAAGGAAACCTAGGATTGACGTTGATTTTCACAAATATCGAAAGGTGGCTTTCTTCGCTTCATGGTCGATTGTGGCAATCGGTATTTTTTCAGTTTTTTCCAAGAAAGACCAAATCCTTGGTATTGACTTTAAGGGAGGTGAAGAATTGATCGCTTCCTACAAGCAGCAGATAAATCCAGAAGATTTGAATGAACTGTTCGAGAGCTCAGAAATCGGTGAAGTCCAGCATGTCTACAGATCCGAGATTGGCTCAGGAGACAGTTCAACAAAACTCGTTCTGCAGACTGAAGAGGGAAAATCTCGAAAAGCTCTTTCTTTCATCGATCGAAGTTATCCCAGTTATCTCTACATCGAAGAAGGCTTGACGAATATCGGTGCATCCGTGAGTGATCAGATCAAGGAAGACGCTCTCTTGTCGGTTGCAGTCGCTTTGCTAGGTATCTTGCTCTATGTGGCAGTGCGTTTTGAATTCGGTTACGCAATTGGTGCCGTTGTGGCAACCGTTCATGACGTACTAATGACGATTGGCTTGTTTGTTTTCATAGGTAATCTCTCAGCCGGCGCCATTTGCTCAGGACAATTCACCGCACCCATGCTCGCATCCATCCTAATGATTGTAGGGTATTCGATCAACGATACGATTGTGGTCTTTGATCGAATTCGTGAGGAACTTGAATTAAATCCAGTCACAAATCTCAGGAAAATAATACTCATTGCGATAAACAGGGTTTTGTCGAGATCCATTCTGACAAGTTTTACCACTCTACTTGCTGCTGTTTCTCTATGGATTTTTGGGGCTGGCATTGTCAACGATTTCGCATTCGTTTTTGTCATCGGTATCTTGACAGGAACATTTTCCTCCATATTCATTGCCAGTCCCATTTTTTACTTTTGGCATCGAGGGGATCGAAAACATGTGGAAGATGGTGAAATCCTCCCAAAATACGACTGGCAAAACTCCAAGTCCACATAACTTTGAAATTCTTCCCCTTTCTCTAACTTATTGTCCTTATGCTATGGGTTGAAAAGCATGTGGAAGAAAAAAAAGTCTTGTCCTTGAGCCAAGTCCTAACCATTCCAACTTTGCTATCTAGGCTATTGTGTCAAAGAGGTTTGAGCGAACCAGAAAAAGCGCTTAGATTTCTACAACCCAAACTTGCCCATTTGGCCGATCCTTTCGTAATCCCGGGATTGAAAGATGCCGTTTTTCGAATAATCGAAGCCATTCAAGCTAATGAAAAAGTTCTCATTGTTGGAGATTATGATGTTGATGGAATTACTTCTACGGTAATCATCAAGAAAAACTTGTCGGCTTTAGGTTTGGATCCGTCTTATGTCATACCAAAAAGGAAAAATGAAGGTTATGGATTGACAGGGGAAATTCTTCAGCGTGGTTTGCGTTCTGGAAATGTGAGCCTCGTAATTGCTTTGGACTGCGGAACAAATTCCATTAAAGAAGCCCAGATGCTGTCCGACAAAGGAATCGATCTGATAATCGTTGATCACCATCAGGCAAAGGAAAACATTCCAAGAAATAGAATCATTTTGAATCCTCACCTTCACCCAGACAGGCAAGAACCATGGAGAAATCTATGTACTGCAGGTCTCGCCTTTAAGCTTATACATGGCTTGTTGAAGGAACTACGAACAAGAGGGTGTCCAAAAGCGCATTTCATTGATCCCAGAGATAGTCTCTCGTTGACGGCACTTGGGACTATTGCCGACCTTGTACCCCTTCTTGCTGAGAATCGAATCCTTGCCCGTTTTGGTCTAAAGCATCTTGGGAGAAAAACGGAACCTGGTCTCAATGCTTTACTCAAAGAATCAAACATCAAGAAGGAAATCGTTCCTGAAAGCGAAGACGTCACTTTTAAACTCGCTCCTCGAATCAATGCTTGCGGAAGGTTAGATAATCCTGAAGTCGCATCCAAGCTTTTATTGGAAAAAGATGAAAGCATTTGCAAGGAACTTGCCAAGAAGATGAATTATTTTAACGAGCAACGAAAGGAAATCGAGATGCGACTGACTGAAAAAGCTTTGTCATTGGCAAATCAAAAATTCGATAAATGTTCTGGAGTTGTGGCTTGTGGGAGAGGAGAATTTTGGAATCCGGGGGTGGTAGGCATCGTCGCCGGAAAATTGGCGAACGAACTCGGCAAGCCATGCTTGGTTCTTGCGGAGACAGAAGATGGCGTATATCGGGGTTCAGGTCGTGGTTTGGATGGAGTCAACCTGATGGATGCCTTGGAAATGTGTAAAAATTACTTGAAACATTGGGGAGGTCATCCAGTTGCGGTTGGATTGAGCGTTGAAAAAGAAAACATTGGTGCTTTTAGCAAAGCCTTCATCCAGTCAATTGATCGATTGACAGGAGGAATAAAGAAAAAGCCAAGACTCCATATCGATGCTATCATATCACCTCGTGAGATAAGCGAAGAAATGATGAAGGTCGTAAAAAGCATGGCTCCCTACGGACAGGACAATCCAGAACCATTATTGGCGATCAAAAAAATCAAACTTACAGAACCTGTCAAAAAGGTTGGGTCTGGAGAGCATTTTCAGTTCTCAATCTTTAATGGTCTCAACTCGATTTCCGGGATTGCATGGCGGATGGCAGATCGCATGCCGCCGACTAAAAAAGAAATCGATCTAGCATTCAAATTAAGATGGAATGAATGGAACAATAAGAGAAATCTTCAGATGATTCTTGAAGATTGGAAACTAAGCGACTAGGGGCAAATCTTTTCCTCTAGATAATTCAATATCTTATCTTCAGATATTCTTATTTGTTGGGTGCTGTCGCGATCTCTCACGGTTATGCACCCATCACCATCAATCGTATCAAAATCAACAGTCAAGGCAAAGGGCACGCCAACTTCATCTATTCTACGATATCGTCGTCCAATTGCACCATTTTGATCGTAGACGACATTCCACTTTCTCTGAAGTATAGAATAGAGTTTTCTAGCCTTTTCAACTAGCTTAGGCTTGTTTTTAACCAAGGGAAAAATACCAGCTTTAATCGGTGCAACTCGAGGATGGAATTTTAAGACTGTTCTTTTTTCTCCCTCCACTTCATCAACTGAATAGGCTGAACAAAGAATAGCAAGGAAGGTTCTATCTACCCCTAGACTAGGTTCAATTACTTGAGGCAGGTACTTTCTCTTAAGGCTCTCATCAAAAAACTCCAAGGATTTACCTGAATGGCACTGATGCTGTGATAGGTCAAAAATTCCTCTAGCAGCAATTCCTTCCAGTTCATGTTCGCCGAACGGAAATTTGAAAGTTATGTCGGTGCAAGCCTTGGCGTAATGAGCGAGTTTATCATTAGGGTGAACTTCCTTTCCCAATTGATTCTTTTTCAATCCAATGCTTTGAAACCAATTCATTCGAACGTCAATCCATTCCTGGTGAAAGCGCTGCCATTCATCCCCTTCAGGTGGGATGAAGTACTCGATTTCCATTTGCTCAAATTCTCGAGAACGAAAAATGAAATTTCTTGGAGTAATTTCATTTCGAAAAGCCTTTCCTATCTGGGCAATTCCGAAAGGAATTTTTATCCTACCTGTATCGACTATGTTTTTAAAATTAGCAAAAATTCCCTGTGCAGTCTCAGGTCTGAGATAGCTAAGAGAAGAAGCGTCCCTAAGAGCACCAACATGGGTTTCGAACATCATGTTGAACTCGCGCGGAGGTGTTAGGGATCCCATCTTTCCAGTAGCGGGAGAAGGCACAAGTTCTCGTTCAAACTCTTTCAACTCTTCATAAGATTTCAATTCAATCTTTTCCAGCTTACCTTGTTTTTGAGATTTTCTTTTGAGTAACTCCGCTTTTTCAACCGCACTCCTCAATGTGTCTTCCGTCTCCAACAAGGACAACCATCCAAGACTTTCTCCATCTACTTTTATTTCAGCGGCATAAAGTTGGTCAGCTCGATAACGCATTTTGGACTCCTTGCAATCCACCATTGGGTCAGTGAAACCGTC
Organism: uncultured Verrucomicrobiota bacterium; assembly: GCA_902618175.1. Classification (GTDB taxonomy): domain Bacteria; phylum Verrucomicrobiota; class Verrucomicrobiia; order Opitutales; family Seribacteraceae; genus Seribacter. Next base: position 9,611 of record CACMZN010000037.1, on the reverse strand, counting down.
GACATGTCCCGAGGCTTTCCACACTTCGGGATTCATTATGATTGCCGAATCCAGACCAACCATATCATCTCTTCTTCTAACCATGTCTTCCCACCAAGCGTCCTTGATGTTCTTTTTTAATTCCACTCCTAACGGACCGTAATCGTAGAAACCATTGTAACCACCGTAAATCTCAGAAGATTGGAAGACAAAACCACGCCGTTTAGCTAATGAAACGATTTCGTCTATCAATTTGTTTTCATATGCCATAGGAGGGTACATAAGTAATCTAATTTCGGGTTGCCTTCAATATCGAAAAACAAGGCATTTTTTGAATTGATCTTGGAAAAAAATAAGGGCAAATTAAGTATATCCTGACAAAAAAGAAAATAAATATGTCATTTCGCTTTCTTCCTGTGTTGTTTTGGTTCTGCCTCCTTACACTCCACATTGGTTGTGGAATTGTGAAACATCCTAAGAAATACTTCACAGAGGATTTTAATCTTGCTGGTGCGATTTCACATGAGAAAGATTCCTTTTCTCCTGTTGCAACAGGAACGATCCATCTACAGTCTGAGGAAATTCTTGACCGTAAGCACTTCTCAGGTTCCAAAACAAGCTTTCTTTGGGGTTTGTTCACCTTTACCGATTATTAAAGTCCTTATTTCTGGTCGAAGAGGTCAGAGGTAACTCAAGCTTCTTTTTAATTGGAATAATTCCATTTACAGCTTGTATACCAATTATATTCGGGTATTATATGCATGTGTCAAAAAACTCAAAAAGCCCACCGCCATCCTTTTTTTCCACACTGAGAGAAAAAGGTTTACGACCTACGAAACAAAGAAATTGTGTCTTCAGGGTCATAAACGAGAAGCAAGACCACCCAACAGCCGATGATATATTTGTTAGAGTCAGAAGGAGACTTCCAACAATTTCCTTTGCTACTGTGTACAATTGTTTGGAAACCTTGGTTGGTTGTGGTTTGGTGAAGCAAGTCAATATTGACAGAGAACCAGCGCGCTATTGCTCCAATCTAAATCCGCACGCCCATTTCAAGTGTATTAAAACAGGTAAAATTTTCGATTTGCCTCTAGATGATTTAGTCTTATCTAAAATCGCTTCAATCTTACCAAGAGGATTCAATGCAGATCACTTTGATTTGTCTTTTTCAGGCACACTTACAGACCTGAACTAATTTCCGCCTCTTTCTTTGTGAATTCATTACATATAGACAATTTATCAGCATCAGTTGAAGGTAAGCCGATCCTAAACAACCTGAGCCTCGACTTGCCCAAAGGAGAAGTCCATGCAATAATGGGACCAAATGGAAGCGGTAAAAGTACTCTTTCCAAGGTCTTGTCGGGGCATCCGAGTTATGAAGTAACGAGTGGTTCGGCTATGCTCGATGACAAAGAAATCATTGGTCTTGATCCAGATGTAATTTCAAGGCTCGGTCTTTTTCTCGCCTTCCAGTATCCAGTTGAAATTCCTGGAGTAAGCATCGCTAATTTCATAAGAGCTGCACTCAAATCTCGCCTGACCGACGAAAAAAGTTTCAAAGCAGTAGATTTTTACAAAGATCTCTACGGCAAAATGGATGAGTTGGGCATTAACCGCAAATTCACATCGAGGTCGCTAAACGACGGCTTCTCCGGAGGTGAAAAAAAGAGATGTGAAATTCTGCAAATGATGATGTTAAATCCAAAATATTGCATACTTGACGAAACAGACAGCGGACTGGACATTGATGCTTTACGAGTCGTATCTGCGGGTGTCAACAAGATGCGTGGTTCATCCAGAGGAATACTTGTTATAACACACTACCAAAGACTTCTAGAATACATTGTTCCAAACAAAGTTCATGTTATGTGGGATGGAAGAATCGTCAGATCAGGAGACAAGACCTTAGCTTTGGAGTTAGAAGAAAAGGGTTACGACTGGATCAAAGATGAAATCGCAGCTTGATAAAATCTACTATCAAAATGATTAGTACTAATGAAATTAAAATCGACCGAGACAAGGGAGATTTTCACTACGAAACAAATTATGCTTTTGACGCAGGAATTGGTTTGAATGAAGAAGTGGTCAAATACATATCCGAGGTCAAGAATGAAGACGAATGGATCTTGGATTTTCGTCTCAAGGCTCTTTCGACTTTTCTTCGCAAGCCTCTTCCCACTCATTGGGGCAGTAAAGACTTGGAGAGCATTGATTTTGACGTAATACGCTACTATTTGTCAAAAGGTCAAAAACCGAGCAGATCTTGGGATGAAGTACCAGATGACGTTAAAAATACTTTTGATAGACTAGGTATTCCCGAACAGGAAAGAAAGTTTCTTGCTGGTGTAGAGGCTCAATTCGACAGCGAAGCTGCATATTCTAGAATGAAAAAGAGTCTCGAAGAAAAAGGAGTTTTGTTTGTTGGTCCAAACGAAGGTTTGAAGGACCATCCTGATATCTTCAAAAAATGGTTTGGAAAGGTCATACCTTCCAGCGACAATAAATTTTCTGCTCTAAACAGTGCCGTTTTTAGTGGCGGCAGTTTCATATATGTACCCCCTGGATTAAAACTGGAACAGCCATTGCAAGCTTACTTCCGCATCAATGCGGAAAACTTCGGTCAGTTTGAGAGGACGTTGATCATTGCAGACGAGGGTTCAGAAATCACCTACATGGAGGGATGCACAGCTCCAAAATTCGAAACTGCAACTTTACACAGTGCAGTAGTGGAACTTGTCGCCCTCAAAGGGTCGAAAATTCAATACATCACGGTGCAGAATTGGTCAAACAATGTCTTCAATCTCGTTACCAAGAGGGCTCTTGCCGAAGAAGATGCAGAAGTCAGATGGATCGACTGCAATATTGGTTCTAGGTTAACCATGAAATACCCTGGTGTCATTCTCAAGGGAAGACGAGCAAGGGGTGAAGTCTTGTCCATTGCTCTTGCGAATGACGGTCAACACCAAGATACCGGAGCCAAAATGGTTCATGCGGCAAGCGAAACAACCAGTAATGTGATTTCCAAGTCAATATCTATAGGCAAAGGTCGCTCCACCTATCGGGGATTGATTCAGATGCCTGGACATTTGAATCACTGCAGAAACAATACCGAATGTGATGCTCTACTCATCAACAACAACAGTCACACCGACACTTATCCTGCAATTACCGTAAAAGGTGATCATAACTCCGTGCAGCACGAAGCAAGCGTTTCTAAAGTTAGCGCCGAACAAATCTTTTATTTGAAGCAACGCGGATTAAGCGAGTCTGAAGCAATGAGCATGTGCGTGAATGGTTTCGTCAATGACCTCATTCGCGAATTCCCGATGGAATACAGCGTCGAGCTCAAGCGCCTCATCGAATTAGAAATGGAAGGTTCAGTAGGATGATTCCTTCTTCATGAAGACTGCACTTGCTCCATCTTCAGGCACTTCGAAAAGTTTCCTTGGCGCCAACGAATTCTTTTCAAGCTTTTCCGATAAAAAATCTTGGGAACCCGAATGGTTGTCCAGTCACCGAAAAACTAACTGGAACTTATACCAATCTCTTAGTGGAACTAAATCGAAAGACGACCGATGGCGCTTTTCTCCCAGAAGTAGGTTCAGTTATTCGAAAGTTAGCAGATTATCAAGCAGTAGCTCGCATCTGAGCTTCAAGGCTGTTGATGAGTCGGGTGTCCTCGTTAGTTCGATAGAAGAGGTAACAAGGGACCAACCTGACTATCTTATGAATTTTCAAGAACTGAAGGGGCCCGAACTTGGTGCACAGGAAAGTTTTCTGCTTGCATGTGCCTTTGCTGAAAATGGCTTTCATATTCGCGTTGGCCGTAATGTTAGACATACGGAACCAATTGTCATTGATCACACCAGCCCACGATCAGATGAGGTAGCTTTTCACAGAAATCTTATCGTGATGGAGCCAAATTCCGAATTAATTCTTATAGAGAGAATTTCTTCTGGGAATCATGATGAGAGCGGCTTTTTAACTAATCTAACAAATGTCAAGGTAGGAAACGGAGCAAAACTCCATCGAATTCTCATTCAAAACCTTGACCTTAATTCAACCTTCCACAACTTGGAAAATTTTGAAATTCAGCGAAATTCATGCCTAAGAAATGTCTCGATACAACTTGGTTCAGCACAAGCTAGAATTGAGACGAAAGGTAATTTATTGGAAACAGGAGCAAATTTTGAGAATTATGCACTCACGCTCGGAAAAAAAGATCAGCTCATTGATACCCGCACTATGCAGCATCATCTCGCCTCAAACGGAAGAAGCGACTTAGTCTGTAAGAATGCCTTACTCGATGATTCGAAAATTGTATTTTCAGGTTTGATCAAGGTAGATGAGCGTGCCTCCTTTTCTGATGCCCTGCAAACCAACCGCAACCTTTTGATGAGCAGCGACTGTGAAGCCGATTCTCTTCCTGGCCTTGAAATTTTAGCCAACGAAGTCAAATGTAGTCATGGTGCAACCAGCAGCCGAGTGGATGATAAGGAGTTATTTTATTTCTTGAGCCGTGGGATTCATAAATCAGAGTCAGAGAAACTCATCGCTCTTGGTTTTCTTGATGAAATCATTCAAAAGATTAATCTCGCAGATCAGATTGAGATCGTCCGCGGTTTGATCTCCGGATCATTTCCCAAAAACTGATTTAATGAATGCTCATGAGGAGGTAGTACTTACCCGTGACGTCAATGCCACGCTGATTCCCCACGGGGAAGATTTTTCACTCGGCAAAGGAGAGAAAGTCACAATCACACATCACCTTGGCGGCAACTTCACGGTTATGACTTTGCAGGGAATGTACAGAATTGGGGCAAAGGACGCGGACGCCCTAGGCAAATCGATCATGGCAGACAATTCCAGCAACAAGCAAGGCTCCTTGATTGAACCTGCGGATACAAATGAAGTCAGGGAAAGCCTCAAGTCAGTCTTTGATCCAGAAATCCCAGTCAATGTCGTAGATCTTGGCTTGATTTATAGAATTGAAATTGAAGAAATCCAAGGTCGTGGCAGGATTGCATTCGTTGATTTGACCCTGACCGCCCCAGGTTGCGGCATGGGTCCGGTTATTGCTGAAGATGTCAAGGGAAAGGTTCTTGAATTGCATGGAATAGATGATGCCGAAGTAGAGATTGTTTGGGAACCTCCTTGGTCTCAGGATTTAATTTCGGAAGAAGGCAAAATGGAACTTGGTCTGATTTGAGTTTTCTTTTGTAATTTAGCTACGTAACTGACATCTAAGGAGCCGAATCATCTATGGACTCGAAAAGTAAATTGTGCTTTGCCCTTGGAACAGATCATGCAGGTTTTTCGTACAAGGAAGCCATAAATAAGTTTTTGTTGTCTTCGGGATACGAAACCAAAGATTTTGGTACCTTTTCCAATGATTCGGTTGATTACCCAAAATTTGTCAAACCAGCCGCCGAAGCCGTTGCTCTTGGACTTTGTGATTTCGGAATCGTCCTTGGAGGCAGTGGAAACGGAGAGGCAATGGCTGCAAACAAAATCAAAGGAGTGAGATGTGCCCTGTGTTGGTCTGTGGAAACTGCAAAACTTGCCAAAAGACATAACAATGCTAATGTTTTGTCCATTGGTCAAAGACAAGTTTCCATAGACCTGGCAATTCTTATTATTGAGTCTTGGATCACCGAGAAATTTGAAGGTGGCAGGCATAAACGAAGGATTGAGATGCTCGACTCAGATATGTAAACTTTTTTAATTATACTTACATGAGTGAAGAAAAAGAAAAGAAATCAAATTCCGTATCGGAAATCATACAAAGCAAGTTTCTCCAGGAAAGAAAAATTTTTTTGTGGGGAGAAGTTAGTGATCGATCTGCTCGTGATTTAACTGAAAAGCTCTTATTCTTGGAAGCCGATGATCCCGGGAAAGAAATTACTTTCTACATTAATTCGCCGGGAGGATCAATAACCGCAGGCATGGCAATATATGACACCATGCAATTGGTGAGTTCGCCTATTGCAGTGGTTGTTACAGGAATGGCTGCAAGCATGGGATCAATTCTTCTTTGCGGAGCAACCAAGGGTAGAAGATTATTATACCCTCACTCGCGCGTGCTGATTCATCAGCCTCTCATCACTGGTCGAATGGTCGCAGCCGCTGTCGACATCAATATCCAGGCTCAAGAGATGGAAAAACTCCGTGAAGAGTTGAATGGAATTCTTGCCGACACCTCTGGTCAGCCGTTGGAGAAAATTCAGCAAGACACGGACCGAGATTTTTACCTAAACGCAGAAGAAGCGATTGACTATGGTTTGGCAGATGAGATTGTCACTCAAATTTAAATGTGAATATTATGCTTGCCTGCTTCATTTAATGGCAGTTTTTCGACCGTTTTCCATTTTTTGGGGATTTCAAAGGGTCTCAGATTCCCTTTCAAGGAATCTTTAATTTTCTGTATTGGACAGTTTCGCGGAGTAACCCATGCCAACATGGATTCACCCCATTTTTCATTGGGCTCAGTGGCAACTAGGCATTCTCGGACATGTCCAGTTGCCATAATTGCTTGCTGCACAGAAACTGGATTTACTTTTTCTCCACCGCTGTTTATCAAACCATCCAACCTACCTAGTATATTCCAACGTCCAATTTTGTCTTCAATTCCAAAGTCTGCAGTCTCAAACCACTGATTAGCATGATAAGACTCCAAACCAGATGAATGGCATAGACTTTTTGTTCTGACGCATATGCTCCCATCTTTTTCTGAAGAACGCATTTCAGTATTAGGAAGAACCGAACCAACTCCATTCTGTCCCGCTGCAAAATCAGAATAGTCGAGCATTGTTATCATACCAGCTGTCTCGGTCATCCCGTAGCAGGGGACAATCGGCAGATCCTCTTTCCGACTCATCTCGGCAAGTTCTTCACTCATTGCAGCCCCACCAACGAAAATTCCTGAACAACCTCGAAGGTTTGAACATGCCTTCGAATCTGTAACCAAACAATGAAGCTGAGTTGGCACGAGCGAAAGCAATCTTCCCTGTAGAATTTTTTTTAACTCAGGTTGGTTCAAGTCACGATAATTGCAAAAAAAAACTGTTCCGCCTGTTCTCCATGCTCTTTCTAACTGCATCCAGCCACCTATATGATAAAGCGGAAGACATTGGACACATGAGAATCCATTCGCCTCAGTTCTCAAACACAAGCTCTCCACCGCAGAGAAGATAGTCATGGAGTCATGCACTACGTCCTTTGGAACACCTGTTGTTCCTCCAGTTTTGAAAATTAGGTTTGGAATAGAACCACCCGCATGATCTCCCAAAGAGCAATCAAGTTTTTCCGGACCAGTATGTAACAACTTCACTCCGCGACCTTTTCTCAAAAAACTCAAAGCCTTTTGTGCAAACAGAAGATTAGGATTGGTAAAATCATTGGCTTGATCGATCCAAGAATCGGTTTTTATGTATTCCTCTCTCTTCATTGCAAATTCCATAAATGGTTTAATTTTTCAACGGACACACCCGGCACCATGAGTGCAGTTTGATGATGTTCGCCAAATTCCAATGGATTTCCTTGTAAAATGTATCTCGACAAGCCGGGGTCATGTTGACTGTAGGAACAGGTTCTGACTAATGCCTCGAAGCCAAAAGGAGATTCAAAAACAGTCGATAAAACTGAAGATTCCTGATTCGCCATTATAAAAAGGATGGTTTGTTTCCAATCTTCCATTAAAGTCGGTTTTAAAATGAAATATCCTTCCCAGCCCATTTCTTTTATTTTCATGGGACCGCCAAAATCTATTATACTTTCGTCCAGGGCTAAGCAAATAGGAGAAGTATGGGTGATTTCAAACATTTCATCAAGCTGGGTATTAGGCAAAGGTTCTTCTATATACTGAATCCTTTTTTCTTCATAAAAGGAATCAATCCATCTATTGAGAGAATCAACGGACAAAGATTGATTTGGGTCTAGTCTCAAGCGGAATTCAAAGGGATAGGAACTGATCCAATCCTGCAACTTTTTAATTTCCTCCTGTACCGGCATTAAACCTATTTTCTTTTTTACAGTGGCGTTTTCCTTAATCTCATAGTCTCCGTCCATCCACAGTTTGGCAGAATTAATCTTTGTCTTTGTTGGATGCCACGATGGATGCCAAATCTCAAGATCAAGACACGATAGTGCAGAATTTATGGCAACCCAGTCATTTTTCTTACCTGTCTTCACCCATTTGACCGCCTCTTCTGCAGCTACCTTCATGTCAAAGTTCTTAAATCCAGGGGTTGGCGCAATTTCACCATATCCAACTGTGCCATCTTCTCTTTGAATTGACAGAATTAATGATTCTCTTTTCTCCCACTTAACTTTCGCATTGGTAAACGAATGTTGGAAATTTTGATTAAACTTTAGAAACTGTCTTTTTTCGTACATTAAATTAACTTGAGGAAGAACTGAAATTAATCCTATAATACACTGTCCGCCATGGACGTATGCAACATTCTATGGATAACGAAATTTACCTTCATGCAGATGAGTTTTTCAAGGTCTGCAAACCTATGGCATTAACTTTTGACGATGTTTCCCTAGCAACTCGATTTTCAGATGTTGTACCAAGTTCCACAAACTTAAAAACAGCACTCTCGGAAAAATTAAGTTTGAGCATACCCATCGTTTCCTCTGACATGGACACTGTGACAGAGTCTGCAATGGCCATTGCAATGGCCCTTTGCGGTGGAATGGGGTTGATTCACTACAACATGAGCAAGCGCCAGCAGATAAAGGAAATTGCTAGAGTCAAGTACCATGTGCATGGCTTAATCCAAGATCCGATAACCATCACTGCAGACAAATTTGTTGGTGATGTTCTTGAACTTATCAAAGAAAAAAACTTCCAATTCAGAACTTTTCCGATCGTTGATGACATGGGAAAACTTCTTGGCTTGCTACCGGGGAGGGTCGTCAAGGAAAGATATCGGGAACGAAAAGTCACAGAAGGCATGCTAGCGCGCAACGAAGTTTACACGATTCGTGAATCTGACGTAGGAGAAGATCCAATCGAAACTGCCGACAAGTTCTTCAGTAAGCACATGGGCATTCACAAACTACTGGTTGTTGACCGTGAGGATCGCTTGAGAGGGCTATACACCATAAGTGACATAGAGCGAATAATAGGAGAGAGTCGTGACCAGTTCAAACCCGCTAGGGATGCTAAGTTTCGTCTCTTATGCGGTGCTGCGGTTTCTGTTCCAAGAACTGCTGATGGCTTCATTGATTACAATCTACTTAACGACCATGTTGGTGAAATGGTAGACAAAGGCTTAGACTTAGTTGCAGTCTCAACCGCACACGGTCATGCGCTTGAAGTCGGTGAAGCTACGAATGCAATCAGAAAAGAATTCCCTGATCTTAGTATAATGGCGGGGAACGTTACATCTGGTGAAGGAACTGAATTTCTCGCCAAGTCGGGAGCCGACTCCATTAAAATTGGCCAAGGACCAGGCTCCATTTGCACCACTAGAGTGGTTGCAGGTGTGGGAATACCTCAAATGAGCGCTCTTTATGCATCATCAAAAATTGCATCTACATATGGAATTTCATTGGTTGCAGATGGAGGAATCACAAAATCAGGAGATATTGTTAAAGCCTTGACCCTAGCAGATTGCGTAATA
>CACMZN010000036.1 GCA_902618175.1 uncultured Verrucomicrobiota bacterium | reverse complement strand
AGTTGGTCACGAATTCCTCCCTACCTATTTCTCCAAGATTTCCGAACTCTTGCACAGTGATGGAGCGGCATTGATTCAAGGCATTACCATGCCCGACAACCGCTATGACAAATACCTCAAGGAAGTGGATTACATCCGAACCAGAGTATTCCCAGGCAGTTGCGTTCCATCTGCATCCGCAATGATTTCTGCAGCCGTGAAGAACTCTGATTTGCGTCCAACTCGATTGACGGATTTTGGTTACCACTATGCCCGCACTTTGCGTGAATGGAGAATTCGTTTCAGGGAACAGGAAGCAAAAATCATAAAGTTGGGTTTCGACGAGCATTTTTTAAAAGCCTGGGAATATTATTTGTCTTATTGTGAGGCTGGTTTTGAAGAAGGCTACACTGGGGACGTTCATCTGCTGCTGAACAAACCTGGCTGTAGAATTGCCCGCGGATTTCCCCAATGAAAATCAAACTTGGTCTTGTCATCGACATTGTCGTCTTCCAAACCGCGTGGTTCGCCTGCGTTTTTTCTTCACTCAGTTCATTTCCCCTACTTTTACCTTTGATCGGTCTTCTTACGGTGTCCATTCGATCAATTTACATGCGCGGCGTGTTCGTACTTCTCCCCTTTGTCTTCTCTTCCCTCTTGATGGGTCTTGTCGGAGACGCATTATTAGTCAAAATGGGATTTATCGCATTCACTGATTATCCCAGCGTTCTTGGAGTCCCCTATTGGATGCTGATCCTATGGTTGAATTTCGGTCTTATGCTTCGACCTCTTTTCGAGTGGTTTCTTGAGCACTTCTGGAGAGCTTTGGTCGGCTTTTCTATTGGTGGAGCAATTGCATACTTTTCCGGTCATAAGTTGGAAGTTCTGACTTTTACAAAGGGTTGGCAATCTGCACTGGCAGTGGGAGTGGAATGGGCCATTGCTGGGATTGCTTTCCACTATCTTCATTTGCAATTTTGCACCAAAATGCGTCAGAGTCATTATGAATACAATTGATCTCCTTCTATTCGGACAACTCGGAAGTTCCGTTACGATGATTTTCGGTTGGTTAGTTGCTTGCAAGATCAAAAACACTTCCTATGTCGATGTTCTTTGGGCATATGGAGTGGGTGTTCTTGGTCTTTTTTATCTGGTCGTTCAAACGGATCAGTGTCATCCAGCCCGTCTGGCTTTGCTTCAGGGATTAGTTGGAGTTTGGTCCGTTAGGCTTGGCACTTATCTCCTCAAAAGATGCTGGGGAAAGCAAGAAGATGCTCGCTATGCTTTTCTTCGTAGTTACTTGGGCAAAAGAGCAAACCTTGGATTCTTTCTGTTTTTTCAAGTTCAAGCTTTCTGGATCGTCTTGTTTGCATCTCCTTTTCTGATTTTGGCTCGAAATCCACTGCCTTTGGGTGCTTACGACCACTTAGGTGTTCTGATTTGGGTTCTTGGCTTTACGGGAGTCACTCTTGCAGATAAGCAAATGCAGACTTTTAAACGGGCAGCGAACCGAACAAGAAAAGACGTCTGCAGATCAGGACTTTGGAAGTTTTCGAGACATCCGAACTACTTCTTCGAATGGATCTTGTGGCTCTCTTATCTCCTTCTAGGCATGAACGCTTCCGGGGCTCCCTTGCTTTTGTTCATTCCACCTGTTCTGTATCTCTTTCTTACTAAAGTCACAGGAATTCCTTTCGTTGAGGCGCGAAAACTTGAAGCTTCTGGAGATGCTTATCAATCTTATGTTTCAAGCACTCCAAGTTTTTTTCCGTGGTTTCCCAAAAAGACAAAACCCGAGGAATGAACCTGACCAATATTCTCATCGATTTATCCGAAAGGGGTTTGATTCCGGATTTCTTAATTCGTATTGGCATTCGAAATCTCTGCAGAAAACGTCTCGCCCAATGTCAGGTTCAAGATTGTGAAAACAACGCTGAGTTAGCAGAGAACTACCTTCGGACGGTTGATCTTTCTCCAATGGCGGTGCAAACGGACAAAGCCAATGAACAACATTATGAAGTTCCTGCTTCCTTTTACGAGAAAATTTTGGGTAAAAACCTGAAGTACAGCTGTTGCCATTATGAAAATGGAGTGATTGATCTTTCCATCGCAGAAGAACGAGCTCTTGAGCTCACTTGCGAACATGCCGATCTCACTAACCATCAAAGTATTCTCGAACTCGGTTGCGGCTGGGGATCTCTCTCTCTATGGATGGCCGCTCGATATCCGCATTCCGAAATTACTTCCATTTCGAACTCGAGATCACAGAGGGAACATATTCTCGCACTGGCCAAGAAGCGGAACCTAACTAACCTCGAAGTCATCACTGAGGACGTCAATGCATTCAACACGGAAGACACTTTTGATCGGGTGGTATCAGTCGAAATGTTCGAGCATGTTAGAAATCATCGTAAACTTTTTAAGAAAATCAATGGTTGGCTTAAAACTGATGGCAAGTTGTTCACGCATGTTTTTTGTCATCGTTCAACCTCTTATCCGTTTGAAATTGAAGGTGAAGACGACTGGATGTCGAGACATTTCTTTAGTGGAGGCACCATGCCCTCAGACGAGCTTTTTCTTCGTATTCGGGGCCCACTCGAACTGCAAAGGAGATGGCGTTGGTCCGGCAAACACTATGCCAAGACCTCCGACGCTTGGTTGGGAAACCTCCTTCGGAATCGCCGCGAAGTAATCGAACTCTTCGAGCAGGAACTAAGCCCAACGGAAGCTTTGAGAACCTTTCATCGCTGGAAAATGTTTTTTCTCGCGTGTTCCGAAACCTTTAGGTTCAAGGAGGGTCAAGAATGGTGGGTTAGTCATTATCTTTTCCAAAAGTCATGAAATCAGAGGGAAGGTCTTCAACTTTTAAACTTCTCCTTTTGCTTTGCGCTCATCCACTTCTTTCCTCGGAATTTCCTTGGCCCCAATGGCGTGGACCATCGAGAGACGGCATGATTAAGCAAGGAGCTCCTTGGCCCATCAGCATAGACAAAGATAAGCTGGTTCTTTCATGGAGAAAGAAAATCGCCAAGGGCTATCCAAGTCCTGTCGTTTCCGAAAAACTGGTCTTCACGGTAGAAACAAAGGGAAAGCATGAGATAGTTCGCTCCTTCGATCGGGCAAATGGAAAACAAAAGTGGGAAACCCGATGGCAGGGTTCGATGACTGTTCCCTTCTTTGCGTGGAAAAATGGAAGTTGGGTCCGCTCGACTCCCATTTTAGAGGGAGAAAATCTATTTGTCGGAGGGATGAGAGATCTTCTCGTTTGTCTGGATGCAGAGACTGGAAAAAGAAAATGGAGCGTGGACTTTATGAAAAGATATGGTTCGCCTCTGCCGACTTTTGGATTCGTTTCCTCCCCTCTGATTCTAGGAAATTATCTTTTTGTTCAGGCAGCGACAGGTTTGGTGAAAATAGACAAGCGGACAGGAGAGTCAATCTGGCGTATTTTGAAAGTTGAAGGCGACAGGTACACCAGTGCCTTTTCTTCACCTATGGTAGCAATTTTCGAAGGAATTGAACAGCTCGTAGTTCAAACTCGGACCAATTTGGTTGGAGTCAATCCAACAAATGGAAAGGTTCTTTGGAGGAAACCTGTTAAAGCATATCGGGGAATGAACATCCTCACCCCTACAATTCTTCTTAATTCCATATTTACAAGCTGTTACGGGGGGAAAAGCCTGCTTTTCAATTTGGAAAATAATTCCGGTGAATTCTTGATCCGTGAAAAGTGGAACAACAAACAGGAAGCCTACATGTCGAGCCCGGTCATAATTGGAAACTACGGCTATCTCCACTTAAGAAAACAACGTATGACCTGCCTTGATATGCGAAATGGGGAAACGAAATGGATCAGCAGCGAAGCATTTGGAAAGTACATGTCCATGGTTTCCGATGGTAAAGAAATTCTCGCACTTGATGAAGATGGCAGCCTTTATCGTATCGAAGCAAATCCAGAGAAATTGGTCATTTTAGAAAAACGTAAGATTTCCCACTCTCCCTCATGGGCCTATCCTGCCCTTGCCGGGAATCAGATGTTCATTCGAGAGCTTGAAGCCATCGCTTGCTATCATTGGTAAATTACCAACCCGGCGTTAGAGGAGTCTCAAACCCTGTTCCACCCCTCAGCCTTCAATCAAATCCATTGTTCTGATGTGGATTCGATTTCAGAAATCTTGCCTGCGTTCCAAGAAAAAAAAGACTGGCATCTCCTTTGCTCTTGAGAAGAGCCGAGAGGGCGTAAATTCCTGCCAATAAGTTTCCACCCAACAGTATCCAAACCGACCAAAACAATTTTCTACTCAGACACTCTTCACGATACCAAATCCAACCGATGAAAAATAAGAATCCGACGTAGACGTCGACCAAGGAAACGATGCCCCATGGGTTGTCCAAAAGTAATCTTCCATCGACCCAAAAATCACCCACAGCAAAGCCATAAGACAAAGCTACACCCATGACAACAGTCAGGGAACCCAGATAAGAAAGGGCAATTTTCCAGCCCATTAGAAGATGAGTTCAGGCAGGTGTGAGCTCAGGTACGGTTGCCGCAGCAAGAGCTTGCTCGATGTCCTCGATAATGTCGTCGATGTGCTCAATGCCTATCGACAAACGAACCAATTCCGGACTGATTCCACCAGCAAGTTGCTGTTCCGCGTTTAACTGTGAGTGGGTGGTGGTTGCCGGATGAATCGCCAAGCTCTTGGCATCTCCAACATTTGCCAGGTGAGAGAACAATTTCAAATTGTCAATGAATTTGGGTCCGGCTTCCGCTCCTCCCTTAATTCCAAAGACCACCATTGATCCGCCCATGCCCTTGAGGTATTTTTGATTGAGGGAATACATCGGGTCACTCTCAAGTCCGGGAAAGCGTACCCACTCCACAAGTTCGTGATCTTGCAAATACTTGGCAACAGCCAATGAATTTTCACAATGGCGTTCCATCCGTAGTGGCAGGGTCTCAATTCCCTGAAGGAATTGCCATGAATTGTCCGGAGATATACAGGCACCAAGATTACGCAATGGAACCGTTCGCATCCTCAAAATGAAGGCAAGTGGAGCCAAGGGCTCGGGCAGGTCATGCCCCCAACGCAAACCATGATAACTATTATCTGGTTCGTCGTAGAGTGGGAATTTTCCGTTTTTCCAATCAAACGTACCGGAGTCTACGACCAGTCCACCAATTCCGGAACCATGTCCACCCAACCATTTGGTCAGCGAATGAACTACGATGGCAGCCCCATGCTCGATCGGCTTGGTCAGGAAAGGGGTTGAGAAAGTACTGTCTGCGATCGTAGGGATGCCATGTTCCAGACCGATGTCAGCGATTGCAGCGATGTCTGCGACGTCCAAGCCTGGGTTACTCACCGTTTCAAGAAAGAGAGCTTTGGTTTTGTCAGTAATCGCTTTGGCGTAGTTTCGAGGATCCTTGGGATCGACGAAGATCACCTTGATTCCCAATTTGGGAAGAATGTCGTTGAACTGGGTATAAGTGCCCCCGTACAGGTTGTTGGCGGATATGATTTCGTCACCTTCTTTAGCAAGGTTGATTATGGAGTAAAATACTCCGCTGGTTCCCGAAGCCAATCCCAAGGCTGCGGCTCCCCCGTCCATGGCTGCGACCCGTTGCTCCAATACGTCAGTTGTCGGATTCATCAAGCGGGTGTAAATGTTGCCTAATTCTCGCAGGCCGAACAAATTGGCTGCATGTTCGGTGTCGTTGAAGACATAAGAGCTGGTCTTATACAGGGGCACTGCACAAGAATTGGTAGTGGACTCGGGCTGGTAGCCCGCATGGAGGCATTGAGTTTCAAGTTTCATATTTAGATTGTGCGAGAAGTGGGTTTAGAAATTTATACTATGTGGAAATTGCCGTTGAAATCAAACCAATATCAAGTTTCTCGCAAAGTGTGATAATTTTTTTGAGTAAAGAATGCCTTCTTCTAAAGGAAATTCAAAGATTGACCCGAATTCAGCCAAATATCAATTGTCACATTAATAGATAATTCCAGATCTAGTCATTTGCTCTGCTTTTTTTTATTTATCCCTCAATTCATCTTAGCAGGTGTCACTGAATCGGAGAGCCGAGTTCCCAAATCTGATTTAATTTTCGAACCAATTGAAGGAGCGGATGAACTACCAAATATATTGATCAAAGGTGATTCCATCAGAATGGGCTATACGCTTCCTGTCCGTTTACTTCTGAAAGGGATAGCAAACCTAGACCGAATTCCAACCAATGGAGGTTCGACGAATAAGGGAATTTCAGAAATTGAATATTGGCTGGGAGAAAAGCAATGGGATTTAATTCATTTTAACTGGGGACTCCACGACCTAAAATATATGGGAAATGACGGAACCAACCACGTGCTCAAAGAAAAGGGCGGAATCGTACAGGTTCCCCTTGCCGATTACGAAAAGAACCTGGGAAAAATTTGTAGTCCGGATGAAAAAATCGGCCAATCAATTGGTCTGGCGGAACACCACTCCCATTCCTCCCTGTTCCAAGGCCCGTTTCGCGGATGATTCCGTAAGGTACAACGAGGCAGGAGCCCGGGTGATGAAAAAACATAAAATTCCTACCCTTGATCTTTTTCCATAGTAAGAAACATGAAGGAATGGATGCGGGTGGCGGATGTTCACTACTGCTACCCCCACGGCTAAGAGGCACTCGCCTAACGGGTTGCCCAGGATACCCTTGGTCGTCCTAAAAAGTGATTCCCCTACCTGCTTATCGGTGCGGGTAACATTCCCTCCCGGGAATGACTCTTCCGATTAATGTCTCAAGCCGGCCAATGCAGCCTGCTTGACAACATTCTCAACCGAGATCCCCAATTCGCTAAGCACAGTTCCTCCCGGGGCGGACAAACCGAAGCGGTCGATCCCGACCACGACCCCTTCCAGACCAACATATTTTCTCCAAAGATCAGAAACTCCTGCTTCCACTGCCATACGGTGACGAAAACCCCTGGGTAATACAGCTTCACGGTATGTGGAATCCTGGCGGTCAAATCTTTCCATGCAGGGCATGGATACGACCCGCACGGAATCGCCAAGTTGTTGGGCGGCCTCCATGGCGACGGATACCTCACTACCCGATGCCATGATGATCAATTCCAATTCTTCGGTTTCTTTCTTGGCAATGTAGCCACCCTTGAGCACGCCATCTCGACGTTCTGAGACCGGGATTTCCGAAAGATTGGGCACTCCCTGACGGGTGAGAATTAAACCGGTGGGGCCGTTTGTTCTCTGCAGGGCGGCCACAAAGGCACCTGCTGTTTCCTCGGGATCAGCGGGGCGGATGACATCCAAGTTTGGAATGACGCGTAAGCCACTAACCGTTTCAACGGGTTGGTGGGTGGGACCATCTTCGCCGACGGCAACGGAATCGTGCGTCCAGATGTGAAAAACGGGCAGGTTGCTCAGGGCTGCCAGGCGGACCGATGGGCGCATATAATCAGCAAAGACCGCAAAGGTTGCACCCGATGGACGAAAGATTCCATAGTAGCCAATTCCATTTACGATTGCTCCCATGGCATGCTCACGGATTCCGAAAAGTATATTGCGACCCGCATGATTATCAGCGGTAAAATCACCCACTTCTTTGATATAATTCTTGGTGGATCCATGAAGATCAGCCGAGCCACTGATCAAAAGGGGTACCGCTTGGGCGAGGTCATTGATGATCTGACTGCCAGCCGCACGGGTGGCTACCTTGGCATCGTCTGCGAATACCTGCACCTGTTCCATCAAATCAGCCGGGACTTCCCGATTGAGTCCTGAGGCGAGGAGGGACGCTTTTTCCGGATTGGCCGCTTGCCAGGCTGAAAAAGTCGCATCCCATTGCTGGCGGATTTCCACTTGCAGGGCTTTGCGTTCTTCAAAAAAAGAACGTACCTCCTCGGAAACATAAAATGTTTCCTCCGGCAACCCCAGGCCCTGGCGGGCCGGTTCAGCAAATTTGGCCCCGCCCTCGCCATGACCACCGGCAGTTCCGGCAACTTCCGGGATTCCCTTGGCGATGGTTGTTTTGACTTCAATAAAGGTCGGTTTTTCATTCTGGATCCTGGCCTGGGAGAGGGCATCGGCAATGGCCTGCAGGTCGTGTCCGTCCTCAATCAGGATGCAATTGAACCCATAGGCGGCAAAACGGTCGAACACACTCTCACTCTGGGAGGCATCGGCCATGGCGTCCAGGGTTACATCATTGGAATCATAAATCAGGGTAAGGTTATCGAGAGCCAAGTGCCCGGCCAGGGAAGCAGCCTCCGCAGCCACGCCTTCCTGTAAGCATCCGTCTCCCGCCAGGACAACGACCTGATGATTGAAAATTTCATGTTCTTCGGTGTTGAAATGGGCGGCAGCCATTTTTTCAGCCACCGCCATACCCACGGCATTGCCTACACCCTGCCCCAGGGGGCCAGTCGTGCACTCGACCCCGGGGGTTTCCTCGAATTCGGGATGACCCGGAGTCTTGCTGTGCAGTTGGCGAAAATTCCTGATTTCCTCCATGGGGAGATCAAATCCGGAAAGATGGAGCCATCCGTATAAAAACATACTCCCATGACCGGCTGAAAGTACAAACCGATCACGGTTTAGCCAGTTCGGATCGGTGGGGTCATTGCACAAGTCTCGTCCAAAGAGAACAGCTCCGATTTCAGCGGCACCCAAGGGGAGTCCCAAATGACCTGAACTGCATGCGTGAACGGCATCGATTGACAAGCCCCTGGCTTGGTCTGCTGCCTTTTGAAGTATTTGGTTGTCGTGCATGATAGTTTAGAAGCGAGTTTTCAGGCATGGCCAAGCCTGGCGTTGCCAATTGTGATTATTAAAAGAAAATGGTTAGGTACGCAGCGGAGTCAAACCAATCAATTTTGATAAATGACGTCGTTGGGACTAAGTTCGACCAAATTCTCCCCAGGATTGACCTCCACCTTCTTTGACCAAATCGTGACTACATTGGTTTCGGGATCCTTATCAATTCCAATCAGGAAATATTGTTCGTCAGGAAGAAGGTTTCCCAAATTAGCCTGACCATATGGATCAGTTCGAGTTCTGCTCACCTTTGCCTGCAGAAGAATCGATTTGACTCCCACCGCTACTTCTGGATTCAAATGTCGGTTTTTTTCGGCTTGTGCCCACAACTCAGCTACCGAGTCAACTTCTCCCTGCAACGCATTTCCCAAGTTGGAATCCTTGAGTAACTCGTTGAGATCTTTAGTAAAAAGATAAAACTCAGATGCTTGAGCAGGAAGCATTCTGCCATCTTCGGTAGGTTTGGAGGCTCGAAGTTTGAGCGTAGTTTCAGTGTCGTTGACGTCATTGACTTCTTTAAGTTCCAAAATGTCTGAGTTTGTTTTGAATAAACTAGTAACTTGCTTCCCTGACTCGGATTTGGAATTTGCGGGATCTCGCTTGGAGAGTACCCGGGAATTTTCTTCCAACAAGGTGATGGAATCATTCAAATTTCCACTCTTCAATAATTTTTCGACAGCCGCTTCCTGGTCGAATGAATTCATATTTTGTCTACCTTTTCTAAGAAATGCATCCACCTTTGCCTGGGCAACCTCATCGAGGTTTCTTGTTTCCAAAAAATGTTTTTTAACCACCTGATCAGCCTTGGACTTGAGATCCAATAAATTGTCTCCGCCGGCTTGGGGAACCGACTCATTTTGATTCGCTTCACTTAAAACAATGTCGTGGGGTTTGATTTGCAGCCTCGGATTTTCCACCAACTCATCCAAAGTATGAAAGTCTTTAATTCCTGAATCCATCCAATCAAGGACGGATATTTTTTTAGGATAAAAAAGTGGTATGGCAAGGTTCTCCTTGCCTGACAGATCGACAATCATTCCACCATTCAAATCTCCGATTCTCAAGGGATTGGTAAATGAAGGTGACTCGTACCAGTTAAGATCCTCATCGAACGCTTTCGATGCAATGCAGACAGTCGACAACAATAGGAATTGAAAAGAAAATTTGAGAGTACTTTTCACAGACTAGTACATTTTGAAATCCGATTCGCCTTTTGGCAAAGTTTTTCTTCTTGATTCAAAATATATAAATGGATTTTTTATTTCTTTTGCACAAACCACGCCTTCTGCATCGCATGATGTTTTTGAATTTTTATTAGCCAAAATAAATTCTTTGCCAACCATCGATAAACATGACTGAAAATTCATCTTCCGACATAATGATTGAGACCATAGGATTAAGTAAATACTATGGAAAATTCAAAGCAGTGGAAAATTTGACTTTTTCCATTAAAAAAGGCGAAGTCGTCGCTTTCCTGGGTCCAAACGGAGCTGGTAAAAGCACAACTATGAAAATGTTGACTGGATACCTGGCACCTTCATCAGGAACAGCTCTTGTATGTGGTAAGGAAGTATCTGAAAACAGGGAAAGTGTGGCTAATAAAATTGGTTATCTGCCCGAAAATGGTCCCTTATACGAGGAAATGACTCCGCTTAATTTGCTGAATTTTTTCGCAGATGCGAGAGGCATGGCTTCTTCAACAAAAAGCCAAAGGATTTCCAAGGTCGTTGATCAATGTTCTCTTGAATCAGTGCTCAACAAAGCGATCAGCAAACTTTCACGTGGTTTTCGACAAAGAGTAGGTATGGCAAATGTTCTTATGCATGAACCGGAGGTCCTCATAATGGACGAACCAACGGCAGGACTTGATCCCAACCAAGTTCTCGAAGTTCGAAAGACCATCAAAGGGTTGGGCAAAACCATTCTTCTTTCCACTCATATACTACAGGAAGTGCCTGAAGTTGCTGATCGAATCCTCCTGATTAACCAAGGACGCCTCATTTTCGAAGGTACGCCCGATGAAATCAAGGGCGAAGCATCTTTGGACGGTTGGTTTAACCGGCTTACCTTGGACGCTGCCTAATTTTTACGTTTCAAATTTCCTCATTCAATTCTTTCCCTGTATCATTCCAATGAACATAACAGCTGTAATCGCCGTATTCAGACGCAACCTCTCTTCCTACTTCGGTAGCCCAAGTGGATATGTTTTCATCTGCGCTTTCCTTCTTGCCAGTGGATTGGCTGCCTTCTGGCCTCAGGAATTCTTCGATTCCAATCTCGCCAACCTGGATCAACTCAATAAATTTTTACCGCTTATTTTACTGGGTTTCGTACCCGCCATAACCATGAGCATTTGGGCAGATGAGCGCAGACAAGGCACGGACGAATTATTGCTCACTCTTCCGGGTAGTGATTTCGATGTTGTAATCGGGAAATATTTGGGTGCATTGGCAATCTTTACTTGTTCCCTTGTGTTTTCTTTTTGTGCAAACTTCATCGTACTCAGCGACTTGGGAAATCCTGATTTTGGTCTATTTTTATCCACCTACTTAGGGTATTGGTTCGTTGGATTAAGCATGATTGCAATCGGCATGGTTGCGTCCTTTCTAACTTCCAACCTGACTGTTGCATTCGTTCTTGGAGTGGCATTCAATGCTCCGATTGCCTTGTTGCCGGATTCGCAATGGGGCATTTCATTCAATTTTCTTGATTTCAGCAGAGGCATTATCAGTGCTTCCGGAATCGGGTTTTTCTTAAGTTTAGCATTCGTGATGCTATACTTATCCTCTATCCTGATTGGTCGCAGACATTGGGCGGGAAGTCCACAGGGAAACAAAAAGGTTGCTCATTTCCTAGCCCGCGTACTTGCTTGCCTGCTCATGGCTTTCTCCATCACTCATGTTCTTCGCAACAATGATTTTGTCAGAATCGATGCAACCTTTGAACAACTCAGCAGTCTTTCCGATGGTTCCGTTGTTCTCCTTGATGAGATCAATCAACCCGTTGAGATCGAAGCATTTCTGTCACCCGCAGAAGCAATGCCCGAACAATATGTTCAGACCAGAATCAATTTGCTCACCGCCCTTCGTGAAATTGATCGTGAGAGTAAATTGGTCTCAGTCAACATCAATGTTATAACCCCTGAGGACAACGCTTCGTCAACTGCGGAAAAGTACGGTGTATTAAACCAAAATGGTTCGAATCCTCCTCTATTCGTTATGGAACAAGGACGTATGATGCCATGGGAAAAGGACTTGTACATGGGTATGGTATTCAAAGGGAACGGTGGTCAGCAAACTATACCGTTTTTATACAAGGGCTTGCCCGTGGAATATGAAATTATGAGAACACTCAGTTCAGTGAGCGGTCCGAAACTAAAGAAGAAGTTGGGTGTCTTCGCGACGGATGCGCCCCTGCTCGGATCTGCTGGAATGGGCATCATGGGCTTCAACATGGGAGGTGGTTCTCCTTCTTGGGAAGTGATCAACGAACTACGCAAACAATATGATGTTCAAGAGGTGACGGGTGGAGTAATCGAAAAGGATGACTACGACGCTCTTATGGTCGTTCAACCCTCCACGCTCGATGATGAGAAACTCGACGACCTCCTCGCTGCCATCAGGTCGGGAATTCCCACGGCGATTTTTGAGGATCCGCTTCCCCTGATCCAGGGGGGACTCACCGGCACCTATGAACCGAGGAGAAACAATCAACAAGGTGGTGGTCCCGGACAACCTCCTCCGCCTGCTCCTGAAAAGGGTGACCTGAACAAACTTTGGGATTTGCTCGGGGTGCATTTCAACGTCGATCCCAAAGAGCGTCTGTCTTCCATCAAGAATGAATTGAAGACCCTGCAGGCAAATGCAACCAGAACTTTGGGTCCGGCCCGAGGTAGGTTTCCCGAAGTCGGTGTATTCTTCAGCAACTTGGATAGTCTGATGAAGAAGGTCACGGAATATGAGGCGCGTTTGAATTCCAACGCATCCCTTTCGCAAAATGATTGGGATGGATTGAAATTGGATCCTTTGAGGGAATCGGTAAGTGAATTGGATTACAATCATCCAATACGGAATTTCATTGAACAA
Source organism: uncultured Verrucomicrobiota bacterium (assembly GCA_902618175.1). Lineage (GTDB taxonomy): Bacteria > Verrucomicrobiota > Verrucomicrobiia > Opitutales > Seribacteraceae > Seribacter. Next base: position 2,286 of record CACMZN010000036.1, on the reverse strand, counting down.
AAATTGGTTTCCCCTGTACAGACCCGTTTGGCGGGAATGGGAAAGAAAATTCTCAGAGATCCCTACAATCCATTTCCCAAGATTCCACGCTCTGATAATTTTCCCAATGAGTTTGTCTACGTGGGAGGATCGGAAAAATCTTTCGATGATGGTTCCATCACCTCGGAATTGCAATATTGTCTTTTCACTTGCCCTGGATCAATCCACGAAAATCCCAATCCGAATCTCACCTTCAAGCCTCTCCTCTCCACCCGAGGCGGACCTTTGACAGGATCAACAAGCTTGGATAACTTTTGGACCGGTGGTGTATTTGGAAGCCCAAGACGTTTCAATCCCCAACGAACTTTGTATGAAGGTTCCGGAAAACCAGAGGTGATAGCGGCTCTCATCACCGGGTCCGTACAAGAGGGCAACCAGACGAATGAAATGAGTGTGGTCTTGGTCGCGGATTCCGACGTTTTGGCCGATCCTTTTTTCAATATCAGAAGCAGGGGTCCGGACTCGGATTTTCCTCTCGACGTCGACAATGTTACTCTGTCTCTGAATTTGATCGATTACTTGGGCAAGGAAGAAAGCTTACTTGACATTAGAAACCGCAGGCGTCTACACCGAACGCTGGAAGAGTTTGAGAAAAGCATTGAAGCTGCTCGCGAAATTGCTTCTGCAACCATCATGGAAGCGGAGGCGTCGATTCAACAAATTTTGCAGGAAGAAAACCGCAAGTTGAACGAAGCCCTTGCAGAAGTGCAGAACAACCAAGGATCAATGACGCAAGGGCAATTCATGCAGTTGCTCCAAACCGAAGCTGCAAAGCTTCAAAAGAATTTGGCGAAGAGAGAACGCGAACTTCGTCAGCAGACAAATACCAAGGTAAAGGAAGCGGAACGCAGGAGAGATCGGGAAATTAAAGAAAAACAGGAAGGAATTCAATTCCTTTCGGTTTTGTTGCCACCCATTCCATTGTTGCTCATTGCCTTTTTCGTTTATCGCAAGAAAAGGTCTGCGGAGATGCAAGGCGCATCCGCTTCCCGCGTTCTTTCCTAGGCATTCCTACCTCCACAACTTTCTCATACTGCTATTTTACAACTCTTCCATTACCATGAAAGAAGCTAAAAAGACCCTCCTCTTTGTTGCCGTCTCCTTGTTATGTCTGGCCTTTGCCATCTTCACCTCACCGACCAAAAGAGATCCCAACAGTCGTCCCAACCGGATGGGACAGCAGCTTTTCGAGGAGTTCAATCCCATGGCTGCAACGGGGATCGAAATTGTTGAAATTGATGAAGAAAATCTTCAGGCCAAGTCGATCGAAATTACTCAAACCGCTCAGGGTTGGTTTATCCGCAGACCTGGAAAACCTGATTATCCCGCCAATGCCGACAACCAAGTGAAGGACGTATCTACAATACTGTTCGATTTGAGGATATTGGATACCGCTGGCGAGGGAGCTGGAGAACATGCCAAATTTGGAGTCCTTGACCCGACCAAAGCTCAGCCCGGTGACGCTGGTGTGGGCAAAATGATCGCGCTGAAAAATAATACAGGTTCCAATTTGGCTCAATTGATCATCGGTAAGGAGGTGGTGGGACTCAGCAGCACGCGTTTCGTTCGTAAACCCGATGAAAATACCGTGTATAGGGTAGAAATTCAGAATGTTGGAGACGTATCCACCAAGTTCGTGGATTGGGTTGAGAAAGACTTTCTTGATCTGGACAAGTGGAACATCAAGCAGGTCACACTTGATAATTACGAAGTCAACTTGGCTCAAGGTCAGTTGAATAGAAAAGAAGACCCACTGGTTCTCAACTACGACAATTCAGAATGGAATCTCATTGGATCTCCCCTTTCCGAGACCGAAGAACTAGACAAAGACAAACTGGATGCTCTTAAGGACGCTTTCGACGACCTCGAAATCATCGACGTTGAAAGCAAGCCGGAAATTCTTGTGAATAACTTGAAAAAAGGAAATGAATTCTTCAGTAATCTGCAGGATCAAAAGAATCAGGCTGTGGTCCAATCACTTCAGCAAAAAGGATTCTACACGGTTGCAGTAGAAAACGCGGAAGGACAAAAAATACCCAAGGTGGTTTCGAATAAAGGGGAAATCCTTGTGGGGATGAAGGATGGAATCGAATATGTACTTCGCTTCGGAGAAACCTACAGAGGAACGGAGGAAGATGAAAACTCGACTGGAGACAGTCGCTACATATATGCCTTTGCTCGAGTAAATCCAGGTCTACTCGAACCACCCGGTCTGGAAATCGTTCCACAACCTCTCTCCAAGCCCTC
>CACMZN010000035.1 GCA_902618175.1 uncultured Verrucomicrobiota bacterium | reverse complement strand
TCGTCCGGATCTCAAATTTCCACTTTTTGAGGCTCGGATTCCTTCCTCTCTGCAACAACGAAAAAGACTTTTCAAAGAAATTTCCGAAAGAGATTTTCTGCTGCATCACCCTTATGATTCCTTCACTCCGATGGTTGATTTTTTGCAAAATGCAGCAGATGATCCGGAGGTATTTGCGATCAAATTGACGATTTACCGAACAAGTGGTGATTCTCCTATCGTACAAGCACTGATGGATGCTGCGCGAAATGGAAAACAAGTTACTGCCCTGGTTGAATTAAAGGCTCGCTTCGACGAAGAGGCGAACGTGCAGTGGTCAAGACGAATGGAGGAAGTTGGAGTACATGTCGTGTACGGATTGACAGGTCTGAAAACCCATTGCAAATGTTGCCTCGTCGTCAGAAGGGAGAAGAACAAATTAAAGAGTTATGCTCATTTGGGTACGGGAAATTACAACCCGAGCACTGCCAAGAGTTACACGGACTATAGTTTGTTTACTTCAGATGCGTCTTTTACGGCTGATTTGGCAAATTTATTCAACACGCTCACTGGATATACCCGAAGACCCAAATTCAAAAAGATACTGGTTGCTCCGTTTACGCTTCATGCAGAAATCATGCGCTTGGCAGGGGAAGAAATCCAAGCTGCCCAGTCAGGAAAAAATGCTCGGATATTAATCAAGGTGAATAGTCTCATTGATCCGGATTGCATAAACGTTCTTTATGCAGCTTCATCTGCTGGGGTAAAAGTGGATCTCATCGTCAGAGGTATCTGCGGTCTGGTTCCCGGTGTACCTGGGCTGAGTGAAAACATTCGGGTAAAAAGTCTACTCGGTAGATTTCTCGAGCACAGTCGAGTCTTTCATTTCCAAAATGCCCCAATCGGAAAGCGTACTTTCCTTGGAAGTCCAGATTGGATGCCGAGAAATTTCTTCCGTAGAATAGAAGTCGCTTTTCCGATTGAAGAGGAAGTGGAAGAACAAAATATTCTTGATTCGATGGAAGCATTCCTACAGGACAACCAATTTGCTTCAGAGTTGAAGTCCACTGGGAAATACTCAGCCGTTAGAAATAGAAAAAGAGCGTTTTCCGTGCAAGAAATTCTTATTAAAAAAAATGCCTTGAAAATGAGTCAGGAAAGAAAAATCGCATCAAGAAGATCCTCGGGAGAAACCGAGAACCAAAGCGAAGGCGACCAGAAAAATTCCCAACCCAATGACAGGGTCTCTTGAAAGACAGAGCAACAGACCAACTACGCACAAAACAGGAGACAGTGGTCGCTTCCAATCGAACTTCATTGATTGCTCACTCTTAGTTCACTCGGAATGGGATTTCAAGTACGGAACTAAATTGCCGACCTGGTGGGATGCCCAGGTTGCCCACACGCCTGCTCACCTCCAGCACCAGTCGGTCCAGCGAGGCATTTCCTGAGGCTTTGGACAATTGAGCGGAAACCAGCGTCCCACTGGAAGAGATTTTGAAACTCAAGCGGGCTTCGCCTCCTTGGTTCAACTGAGCTTCAGAAAGCAGTGATCTCCAGACTTTCTCCAATTTAGCCTTCACCCGAGCCAAATATTGATTAACGGCAGCCGAAGAAACAGACGAGGTGGGATCAGGTGAGTTGGAAATTTGAAACTTTGGTAATTTGAAACTTGTTGGATCCAATGAAATTTTGGGAGGGATGATTTCAGGTCTGGGGTTTGCGTTTTTCGGATTGGGCAAGTTATACTTCTTTCTAAATTGATCAAAAGAGACGGTTTCCTTTGAGACTGTCTTTTTTTGTGGGGAGGGACTGACGGCTTTTGGCGGATTGGGTTTTGGTTTAGGTTTGGGTTTGGGCTTTGGGGTGGGCTGAGACTTTTCTGGAGTGCTTTTATTTACGGCAGGTTTGGATTTGATTTTCGATTCAGTGACAGGGGAAGGAAGAGGCAAAACCTTTTTTTCTGGCTTGGAACGAATCGGAGAAGATCGATTTTCGATGGGTAGGGGAGAGGCTAGTTCAAAAACATAAATTTCTTCTGGTTTATCTTCGCAGCTCGGTACAAAACCAAGTGTCACAAGAAGCAATGCAAGCAGTAGATGACCTACGAAAAATAATCGAAAGGCTCTTCCCTCCCTCTTATTCAATCCAAGCATTCAATCTTTCCCCCCCACACAATCGCTCACCCTTTTAATTTACTTCTTGGTGCTATTAAAATCAACCATCAAGAAGCGAATTCAGGAAATCCCTTATGGTGGATTCATACCTATCTCCGCCTACTTGAGATAAGTCATTATGCTCGGCATCGTGAATTTCCAAAAATTTTTTGGGTTCCGGCAATAACTGATGAAGTTTGAATCCATGGCGAAAGGGGATCACTTGATCCATCGTTCCGTGAATGATCAAAGATGCAGATTTGATGTTTTTTGCATATTCATAACTGCGAAAGCGATCCATGGGAAACAGATCATACTCAGTGAGTGAACGAAACGCGGAAAGAAAAGGGGCTTCCAAAATGATTCCAGCAAGATTCTTTCCAGAAGCCAAGTAAGTGCTCAGACCAGTTCCCAAGGATCGACCCCATGCAACGATCTGTTCGGGCTTTCGATTCAATTCATCAACAAGGTAATCGTAGACGGCATCGACAGCTTCGTAACATCCTGCCTCGCTTGGATTTCCACCACTCAGACCATATCCGGGATAGTCGTACGCAATGATTTCCCATTTCGAACTCGTCCAATTCCTCAGGGTCGATTCAAGCATCCCAAGGTCCTCGGCATTGCCATGACTGTATATTATGCTTAGGGATGGATTGGGGGTCTTTATATGCAGACAGCGTATCAAATTTCCTTTTGGAGTCTCGAGCTTGAGGTTGGAGAATTCTTCCTCATAACTCGGGGAAAGAGGAACTGGAAACAATACCTTATCAGCGAAAAACCAAACGAATGCGCAAAGCAACAAATAGATGCAGACTAAAAGTATGGCTAATCGCCCCCATGGTAAATTCATGAATTCATCCATCTGTGATGGCTTAATATTCAGAGATCAATTATGGAATCGCAAGACTTGAAAAAACTTTATAAATCTAAAAAATGAATATTTGTTGCATTGGAGCTGGCTATGTCGGTGGTCCCACCATGGCGATGATTGCCAAGAAATGTCCCGAAATCCAAGTGAACGTAGTCGATTTGAACGCGTCCCGAATTGCAGATTGGAATTCGGAAACTCTTCCAATTTATGAACCTGGCTTATTGGAAATCGTACTCGAGACCAGAAATAGAAACCTCTTTTTCAGCACTGACGTCGATCTTCACGTAAAAGCAGCGGAAATCATTTTCATAAGCGTGAATACCCCCACCAAAGACTATGGGGCAGGTGCCGGACATGCCGCTGACTTGAGGTTTGTTGAATCTTGCGCCCGTGGCATAGCGAAGGTTGGGGGAGGAAATAAAATCGTCGTTGAAAAGTCAACGGTTCCTGTCCGCACAGCTCAAATGGTAAAGGAAATCCTCAATGCATCTCAAAACGGTCATTCTTATCAAATTGTTTCAAATCCTGAATTTTTAGCTGAAGGCACTGCCATAAATGATCTCGAAAAACCTGACCGAGTGCTTATTGGGGGAGAAAACAGCGAAGAAGGAAAAGTCGCTATTGATAAAGTTGCAGGCATCTACTCCAATTGGGTGGATCGGTCCCGAATCATAACCACCAATCTCTGGTCCTCCGAATTGTCCAAATTAACGGCAAATGCTTTTTTGGCGCAAAGGATTTCAAGTATAAATGCAATTTCCGCTCTTTGCGAAGAGACTGGAGCAAATGTGGATGAGGTGGCCGAAGCGATAGGAACCGATACTCGAATTGGTCCCAAATTCTTAAAAAGTTCGGTGGGTTTTGGGGGATCTTGTTTCCAGAAGGATATCTTGAATCTGTCTTACTTGTGCAAACATTTCGGTTTGCCGGAAGTAGCTGAGTATTGGGATCAAGTAATCAAGATGAACGAACACCAGAAGGAACGCTTCGTAAGAAAAATGCTCAATGAAATGTTCAATACGGTTTCAGGCAAACGCATTGCCATCCTCGGATATGCGTTCAAAAAAGATACCAACGACGCGCGAGAATCTCCAGCTATTTCAATTTGCAGAAGATTGCTGGAGGAAAAGGGCTCGCTGAACTTCTTTGATCCTCAGGTCAGTAATCATTCAATACTTGATACGCTTGGCATAAAAAAGGACGATCTGGAAAACCAAGATTCCATAAGGTTTTTTGATTCAGCTGACAAAGCATGCGTTAATTGCAATGCCGTGGCTTTGCTGACCGAGTGGGATGAATTTAGAAATCTTGATCTTGAGAAAGTGTATCATTCCATGCAAAAGCCCGCCTACTTTTTCGATGGAAGAAATCTATTTGATTTGGAAGATGTCAAAAAAATAGGCTTCCGGGCATTCGGAATAGGTAGGTCATAAAGCTAAATCGAAGACTTGCGAGCTGGTCTCATAACCTGCTCAAGAGCTTTGTCTAGGACCCCGTTGATGAATTTATTCGAATTTTCCGAACAAAATTCCTTACTTATTTCAAGTGCTTCGTTGATAATTACAACAGGTGGTACATCCAGACGAAACCTGATTTCATAGAGCGCCAATCTGAGAAGAGCCAGATCGGTTTTCGCAATTCTCGAAAAATCCCAGTTGGTCACAAGTTCTTTGATTATGGAATCCAAAAGTTCAATCTTTTCAAGAACTCCGTCCACCAGTTCAAATGCGTAGGAGAAGTACTCATCATCACGACCCAATCGATTCAAAAATTCTTGAAGATCAACGTCGGGATCATCAGATGGATTCATTTCCCATTGGAAAAGAAAACGAAAAGCCGTGGTGCGGTTTTGTCGGCGCTGGCTCCAGTCTGGATTCGTTAACAAGTCTTCGTCCATTTTCGGTATAGTTGAGCCATGCGTAAGGTAGAAGTGGCAAATTCTTTTCCCCTGTCGATAGATCCGACAATTCGTTGCTCGGCTCTCTCGACATCATCCGTGACCACGATTCCGTTGATGATCGGTGTGGCGTGTTCCAAAACCAATTGCTGCATGGCATACCCGGCAGATTGAGCGACCAAGTGATGATGAGAGGTATCCCCTTTGATCACAACTCCCAAACCGATCAGGCAATCGAAGGTTTTTGCATTCAACATCAACTTCAAACCGCATGGAATCTCGTGAGAACCAGGAACACGCTCAATTACGATTTCCTTAGGTTCACCTGCTTCCTTGATCGTTTCCACGACTCGGGAGACCAGAAAATCGGAAAGTCTTGAATTGTAGGACGCCGCAACGATTCCCAGACTCAGTCCATATGAACTGATCGATTCGTACTTAGGAGATTCTTCACTCATCTTTTTGGAAGGAGAGTCCGATCGACAATCTCCAGACCGTATCCTTCGAGACCTACGACTTTTCTTCGGTCACGACTTAACAACTTTAACTTTCTGATACCTAGAGCCACCAGTATTTGAGCCCCGATCCCATAATCCCTAAAGTCCATCTTCGGTAGTTGAAATCCTTCTTGATGTTTGGATGCAGATGCATCTTCACTCTTTTTTTCGGCTCTTCTTGGTTCCATGTAAAGAAGAACTCCGTGTTTTTTTTCGGCAATGAAGGCAAGAGACTGGTGGATCAGACTCATTTCTCCCTTTTTTTGATTAAATCCAAGGGCATCTTTCAAAACGTCTGCGGTTTGTACCCTCACGATGGTTGGAGTACTCGCGGAAAGTTTTCCCATTGTAAGAGCGTAGTGAATTCGGCCGTCCAATACACTTTTGAAAACCCTCAGTTTGAAATTTCCCATCGAGCAGGGAAAATCTGATTCTGCAATTTTCTCAATGAGTTGCTCACGCTGATGTCTGAACTCGATGAGGGAAGCAATGGAGATCAACTTCAGTCCCCATTTCTTTTTCAGCCGCTTCAAATCAGGCAACCTGGCCATTGAACCGTCCTCTTTGAGGATTTCACAGATCACTCCGCTTGGATGCAGCCCGGCAAGAGATGCCAGGTCAACGGCAGCCTCGGTATGTCCGGCCCTTTCCAAGACTCCGCCTTGCCGTGCACGCAGAGGGAAAACGTGCCCGGGTTGAACCAAAGAATCGGGAACTGAATCGGGATCGGAAAGGATCTTGATCGTACTGGAACGGTCGAAGGCGCTTACGCCAGTGGTAATTCCTTCGGAGGCATCCACAGATACGGTGAAATCCGTTCTTTGCGCTTCTCGATTATGAGGAACCATGCTTGAAATGCCCAACTTGGACAATTGACCACTTAATAATGGCACGCAAATCAATCCCCTCGCGTGAATGATCATATGATTGATCGATTCAGGAGTAACCTTGGAGGCTGCCATGACCAAATCACCTTCATTCTCCCTGGACTCATCGTCTGTGACAATTACCATTTTGCCTTTTGATATCTCCAATAAAGCATCATCAACGGAATCAAATACGAAATTCCTATTTGGAGACATCGGCATATGAAATCAGTTCAAACAAAACACACTATATACAGCAATGTGTTTGTTCCTCAATTCATTTCCCCTTTGCATGAAGTGGTATTATTTTTGCTCAAGTAAAGCGATGAAGTCTTTCTCCCCAAGAACTTGAATCCCAAGCATCTCCGCCTTGCGTAATTTGGAACCGGCTCCTGGTCCGGCAACTAAGAAATCCGTTTTCTTACTCACACTGCCTGAAACTTTTCCTCCTAATTTTTCAATTTTTCCTTGTGCTTTTTCTCGAGTCATTGATTCCAAGGTTCCGCTTAAGACGAAGATCTTATCAGTCAGAATAGATACGGGCAAAGCAGTTGTCGTTCTTTGACAATTCAATCCAAGATCAGCAAGTTCCGAAGGTACGATCCCATTATCCACTTCTTTAAAGAAACCGACGATACTTTCGGCCATAATTTGGCCGATGCCATCCATGGACAAAAAATCCTCCTCCGTAGACTGAGCGATTGTCTCGAGGCTGGGGAACCTTTTGGCCAACTCCTTAGCGGCGCTGGTTCCCACGTGTTTGATGCCCAAACCACAAATCAGGCGCCAAAATTCATTCGTCTTACTTTTTTCAATAGAATCGATCAGATTGTCAGCCGACTTTTGAGCAAAACCATCAAGTTGGAGTACCTGATCGATTCCCAAGCAATAAAGTTCAGGAATCGAACGAACCAATCCTCGATCAACCAACTGATCAATTACCGCTTCACCAAGGTTTTCTATGTCCATACAGCCTCGGGAGGCAAAGTATTTCAATCTGCCCTTCACTTGATCCGGACAACCTTGATTCGGACATTTCCAAGCGGATTCGCCTTCCTGCCTGGTCAAGAGAGTTTGACATTTCGGACATTTCACAGGAAATTCATACGGCAGTGAGGATTCCAATCTTTTCGATCTCACGACTTCAATCACTTGCGGGATGATTTCTCCTGCCTTTTCCACCACAACGACGTCTCCTATCCTTATGTCTTTGCGATGAATCTCATCCGCATTATGCAGGCTAGCTCTTGATACGACGGTTCCTGCAAGTTGAATCGGCTTGAGATGGGCAACGGGAGTTATTACACCAGTCCTTCCAACTTGCACTGTAATTTCCTCTAGATAAGTTTCCTGTCTTTCCGATTCGAACTTGAAGGCAATCGCCCATCGGGGAGACTTGGCGGTTTGTCCCGCCCTTCTTTGCATGGAAAAGGAATCCAATTTGATTACAGCTCCATCGGTTGGATATTCATACTGATGTCTAAGTTCATCCAATTCCAGAATGGCCGACCATGCTTCTCGTGCCGACGAAACGGATTTCAAGAACTCCACCACCGGCAATCTCCAGTTTCGAATCGCATCATGAAAAGAGGATTGATTGACAAAATAATCCGAAGGCAGACATCCTCCCAAGCCGTAAACCACAATTTCCAACTTACGAGACCTCGCTTCCATGGGATCCAGCAACTTAACGGTTCCCGCAGCTAGGTTTCGTGGGTTTGCATAAGAAGGGAGATCCAATTCTTCTCGAAGAGAATTAATCCGTACAAATTCCGAATTGCGCATGAATATTTCGCCCCGCACTTCGATGATTTCAGGAAGAGTCGGAGAATCAATTGTTCTTTGCAGGCCTTGGGCATGAAGAATGTTTTGAGTGATCACATCTCCTTCGATTCCATTCCCACGAGTTGCGGCAGAAGTGAGACGACCGTTTTCATATGTGAGCGAGACCGCAACACCATCGATCTTCGGTTCCACCACATAGGGTAGATCTTTTGTTCCGAAAATCCTCCTTAGCCTGGCATCGAAATCAAAGAATTCAGCTTCATCGTAGGTGTTGTCCAAACTGAGCATGGAAACCATGTGTCGGTGACTTGCAAATCCTTCCAACCGATCATCTCCAACCATCGGAAAATTATTCGAATGAAAAATCTCGCTCTGGGAAACATCTTGGTTTGAAAGGCGTTTGGTAAAGTCCGTTTTTGATTCCAAGTCGATCAGTTCTCTTTTCAAACGATCGTATTGCTGATCAGAAATTTCCGGTTGAGCTTTCTTATAGTAGAGTTCATCGTGGAAAGATAGAAATTCCTTCAATTCAAGCAATCTCTGCTCCGAATCAATTGGTTTTTCACCCGCCATCTTCAAGAGAGCTCCGACAAGGCATGATCCATTCGATCGAGAGCTTTTTGAAGCAAAGATCTGGTGCATCCAAAATTAAGTCTTAAAAAACCAGGTGCTCCAAAATCCCTTCCATCTGACAAACCAACGCCTTTGGTTTCAAAATATCGATGGGGATTTGAGATTGGCAGTTTGGTCGCATCAATCCAAAGCAGGTAAGTTGCCTCTGGAGAATAAACCTCAAGCTTTGAATGCTTCTTCAGTTCTTCGACCGCAAAATTACGATTACCAGTGAGATAGGCTAGTAAATTGGTTCTCCAACCTTCTCCAGACCGATACGCCGCCTCGGTAAGGGAAAAACTCATTGCTGGTGGATCCGGAACAATCCCAGACATGCACCGCTTGAATTTACGTCTCAGTTCTCCATTGGAAATGATTGCATAAGAGCAACCGAAACCAGGTAAATTAAAAGTTTTGCTAGGAGCCATTAAAGTAATGGCGCGATCGGCGATGAGCGAATCAATCGAGGCGAAAGGTTGGTGTTTTTGCGCGGCATCCAGAATTAGATCGCAATGAATTTCATCCGAACACAAAACCAGAGATCGTTCCAAAATCCAATTGGAAAGCTTTGCCAGTTCTTCCCTAGTGAATACGGTTCCGACAGGATTGTGAGGATGACATAGCATGAAGAGATCTCCAGGTTGGGTAAAGAGTTCGTCAAGAGAATCAAAATCCAAAGTGAATCTCTCGTCCTTCAAAATCATCGGCAAACGGGTGCAAACCAAGTCGAAATTCCCCGGAGCCGAAAGAAAAGGGGGATATATTGGAGTTTGGGTAATCACCTGACTTGCATCTCTACAGACTCGGCAACAGACATTCAAAGCGCAAACCATACCCGGAAGCCACACAATCCAACTTTTTTCAATTTCCCAATCATAGAGTATCCGACAGCGTTCCACAACCGCATCAACCAAGGAATCCGGACATCTTCCATATCCAAAATTACCAAAGGAACTGGCTTGCATTGCTGCTTCCACAACTTCTTTGGGAGACTCAAAATCCATATCCGCTACCCACAGAGGCAAGATGTCCTTGCCTTCATATTTTCCCCATTTTAATGAATTTCGACCAATCCTGCAAGGTGCGACGTCGAATGCGCTTGAATCGCCATCGGTAGACATGAGGTCAAATTTCCATTTTTCAGCGCCAGGAATAAAGATATTGCAATCTGAGGTAATCGACTTCTCGATCTAAGGTATAATCGTATTCGAGAGCTACTCCATGTATGTGATTTATCCACCATGTGACAGACAAGTCCAAGCTCATGTCATTCTCCGAAAAATCACTCCATAATCCAAAAAGTTTAGCTCCCACGCCAACCGAAAGAGAATCAGTAAACAAGATCTCGGTGCCTGCGATTAGGTTCCAGTTCGTCCCATCTTCAGAGAGACGAAGTCCATCATCATCATTAAAATAACCGATGCCTCCACCAATGTAAGGAAGGAAAATTCCTTTGCTTTCGATCAAATTCTCAAAATGAACCAAGTAGTCCAAATCAATGCTCCACAAGGTATTTTGAATCGAATTACTCTCCAACTTGCCATAACTGTAGGATAAGGAAAAGTCCGCATCATCACTTGCCGGACTGTTTACAGACAAGTTAAGCATATCTCCCTCCAATTCAGCGCCAACCCCACCTCCGGCACTCGACAGGCCAAATCCAAAATAGTATTCTCCCAGTCGAGATTTGGATTGCAGAGAAAAAGTCAGAAAAACAAAAGGAAATAAAAGAAGTGAAAGAGATTTCATGATGAAATATGAATCCAGATGCCTAAAAGAGTCAAATCGTAACCTTCTCGTTGATCGAAAGGCCAATTTGGACAAGCACTAGTTTTGAAATTCATTCGTAAAACGTTTTTCTCCATGAGTTGTTGCGAAGATGAGGGAGGCGCTCAGCACTAGACATGCGGAAAGTATGGAAATGCCGTCAAAACCCAAAGGCTTGAGGAGCAGGTAACCAAAGTAGGGGGCTGTGGAGCCCCGTAATCCGGTAAGCGCCATGTGGAGACCCATGTATTCGGACTCCTTGCCTGAAGGAGCAAGTTTCGTTACCCAGAGATTCCATGCCACTTGGGCTCCCCCTGCTGCGAATCCGCCAAGAGCGGAACCGATGGCTATGCCTAGGAATTCGTTTGAATTGAAATAAACAAGAATGGATGAAATTAAGAGGAAATTGAGAATAATTCGAAATTTAATGAAATGCATGTGATCGAATAATCTTCCCCACAACAAAGAGCTGATAATTTTAGAAAGTAGAAAAACGGATACGCCAATCAAAGCAATTTCTTGGTTTGACAAGTTTAAGCCCTTTGAGTCGGCTAAGTATTCGACTCTCAAGGGGAAGGTCATGATCACTCCAAAGCCCAAGATCATCCATGCAATGAGGATCTTTAGGAAAACTCGGTCCTGCAGGGGGGTTTCCAAAATCGAAAGAAAATTTATCGAACTCTTGCTCTTCTCCATTTGAAACTTAAGTTCAGGCATCAAAAAGTGAGCAACCGAACACAAAAGAGCGGAAAATGAAAGAGCCCACAACACCATCCGATGGTCAGCTCCGTCCGCATCCAAATAAATGCCCAGCCCATGAGAAGTGGCCATTCCCCCAAAAGTACTAAGCATAAGGGTACATGAAACTCGGAAACCTCTTTCTCCCTTCTTGTAGAGAATGGTGTAGATTCGAATCATCAAGCTGGGAATTTGCGAAAGGAATATTTGCGCAATGACCAGGAGGAAAGTGAAAACAAAAACGTTTACAGCAAAGCTCGCAAAGAAAATGAATATCGAACAGGCAAGCATGTAGAAAGCACACAAGAGGGTCTTCGAAATGGAATATCTATCCCAAAAGCTGACTAAAAATGGAGAAAAAATTAGTCCCAGGGAAGACCCCCCAGCAATGAATGCCTTGCATGAATCAGGAGCATTAAAATAACGTATGCTGATAAGGATGACGAATACACTGAATCCATATTCCAGAATACCTGAAAAAAAACCACGACCCAGATCCAGCCTGAAAAACTTTGAACCGTTCGAATCAGACACTGCCACTTATTGGTAAGGCAACATCCTTTTCAACTTGAACAAAACCTACTTTCAAATGCTTTTTCCGCAGCTTCATCGCCAATCAATATTATTTCTCCATCGCGAGCAAATCGGTGTTCAGGACTTGGAGTAATCACGGTCCCCGCATCCCCTTTTATAGCAACCACGCTGCACCCGGTTTTCTCTGTTATCCTACATTCCTTCACACTGACATCTACCAAAGATTTTGGTGTCTTTTGACTGAACACGTCCAATCCTTCAGTCACCATAAGAATTTCTGCCCGATTCAATAAATTAAAGATCGTATTCGCCCCCATATGATCCTGTGACATCACAAAATCTGCACCTGCTCGATGAAGGGGCTCGACGTTGTGATGAACAAACGCCCGGGTTATGATTTGGATGTCAGGTCTAAGTTTTCTGCAGTAAATGGTGAGATACACATTGCTTTCGTCATTATGACTAGTAATCACAAGGGCAGGGGCTTTGTTGATTCCAGCACGTTCCAAAACCGCTTTGCTCGAAGCGTCTCCGTGGATGCAGTGATCGATCATCCCTGCCTTCTTATCATCCGATTCGATGACTCGGTAGGGTATTTTCGAGTCAGCCAGGGCTTTCGCAGTTTCACGACCTACTCGACCAGCTCCAATAATGATAACGGGGGCAGAATTGACTTTGAATTTGCCAAAGTCTTCATCGTATTTGTCAAAATGCGATTTTGTTCCGGCAAGAAGTAAAACCGTATGATTATTGAGTATAGTGTCGGGACTGGGCAGTTCAAAGTGCCCCCGCTCCCACATTCCAACCACATTCACCCCATAATTCTCTCTCAGCATTGCTTCCTTCAGACCTTGTCCTACCAGTGGAGTTCCGTGAATGGTGGTTTCAGCAATCAAAACCTCGTCAAAGGAACCAATTACGTGGACACTGTTGTCAGTGCAACAAATCCTCCGAGAGAGAAATCTTCCCATTTGCTGAGCTGGTCGAATTACGTGAGTTGCTCCCGCAAGCGTGAGGATTTCGTGAGAAGCCGATCGGTTGCAGGTACTCACGATAGTTAGATCCGGAGATGCGTCTCTGGCACGAAACGCAATGTTGACGTTTCGTATATCATCATCAGTGGTCACCACCATTGCCGCATTTGAGATGCAGGCATCTTCAAAGGTTTGAGCACTGTCGAGACTACCGAGTATGACTGGGAAACCCATGTCATGCAGACGCAGGGCTTCTTTCAGTTCAGAGGCAATCAATACAAAGGGATAACCAAAATGACTAAGCTTATCCATCAAGACATGACTTATGGAATCGTAATGAGTCAATATGACGTGCTTCTGCTTGACCGCTTCGAACTTTCGAGCCACCCGGGAACCGGTCTGGTATTCCATGAAGGGTTTGTAAAGAAACTCCATGAATACGAAAGGCAGGACGATAAATAGATAAAAGACTCCAGTGAACATAACTATCATGGAGAACAAGCGACCGGTGTTACCGGAGAAGACGATGTCTCCATACCCCAGGGTGGACATCGTGGTTAGAACCCAGTAAAAGGATTCGATCCAATCAATCATAATTCCCCCACGTTCATCGGACATGAGGTTTTGGTATATCTGCATGTAACAGAAAACAAAAAGAACTAAAATTAAGCCAAACCGAAGGAATCGAATGGCATTTTTGCTACTGCTCCTGTTTTTGAAGGAAGTGGGTATGGACTGTATGATTTGTTTCACAAACTGATGTTTCCAATAACCCTTAAAAGTGTCGGGGGCGAGAATGTTTTTCGCCTGCCGTCGACAAAGGATAAAACTTTCCTCTTTCGTATTGATCCTTGCTGAAAGATCGAGGATTACTTGAAAATGCTTCGCATTAATTTCCTTTCTTCGCTTCTATTCTCTTCTTTTCTTTCACAGTTTGGAAAAACGGATACGGATTCGAACAGGCTGTTTGTACACCAATCGCCCAGTGATCTCTCACCATCTGCAAAAACCTCGGATTGGCCTCGATTCAACGGACCCTTCGATAATGCAAAGTCATCTGAGACTAAGATATTAAAAAAATGGAGTACGGACGGACCTACACTCTTATGGGAACTGGTCAAGGGGGAAGGATATGCTTCACCTGCCGTATTCAAGGACAGCCTGATCTTGTTTCATCTTTTGAACGGCAAAGAAGTCGCGGAATCAAGAAATGCCGAAAATGGTTCCTCCAACTGGTCTTTTTCGTATCCAGTGTCCTATCGAGACCGATATGGATATTCAAACGGCCCACGGGCCAGTCCGGTCGTGGGGAATGGACGCGTTTTTTTCCAAGGAGTGACTGCATGGTTGACCTGTCTTGATTTGGAATCAGGAAAATTGATCTGGAGAAGAGATTTGAAAACTCAATTCAAGGTGCCTGACAATTTCTTCGGCAAGGGATCGAATCCTCTTCTGTGGGACGATCAATTGATTGTGAACGTAGGAGGAAGTGAGGGCGTTTGCGTGGCATCCTTCAATGCGTCAGACGGAGCTGTCCGATGGATCGCTGAAGACGAATGGGGGGCAAGCTATTCTTCTCCCGTTCGGTCCGTGATTCACGGCAAGGAGGTTTGTTTGGTATTTACAGGTGGGGAAAGTCGACCGCCAACTGGTGGTCTACTGATCATTGACCCTGTAAATGGGAATGTCTTATCCCGATTTCCATGGAGATCAACCAACTACGAGTCAGCTAATGCCGTTCCTCCGGTCCCGCTCCCGGACAATCGAGTATTTCTTTCAGAATGTTACGAGAAGGGTGGAGTGATCATTGAATTCGACAAGGCATTCAATCCTGAGATCGTCTGGAATAATCCTTCGATCAACTTGCATTGGATGACACCTGTTGAAAATAATGGATTTCTATACGGCATTTCAGGTAGACATCAAAGAGGTGCAGAAATCTTTTGCATGGAGTTGGATACTTGCGAAATTCAATGGAAGGAACGAGCTCACTGGTTGTATGAGATAGGCGGCACCGAAAGAAGACTTGAACTTTTCAGGGGTTCTTTCGTTCTCATTGAAGGGGATTTTCTTTCCCTTTCCGAATTCGGTTCTTTGGTCTGGTTGAAAATGGATGAGAACGGATGGAAGATAATTTCCAAATCTCAATTGTTCTTTGCATCAGGAAGTTGGACTCTTCCCTCCTTGAGCAAGGGATTACTTTACGTCATGCAGAATGAAACCGACCGCCTTAGTGGAAAAGGTCCCCGATTGCTTTGTTTTGATCTGCGGCATACGGAATGATGAGCACCAACCAAAATTTGGCTGAAATACAACCTCTTACAGGATTCAATCAAACTTTGACTTATAGATTATCGCCTAAATTTACAAATCTCGTTCAAGTTGGAACTCTTGTTCAAATTCCTTTAGGATCGAGAAGAGTATTGGGCATTGTGTTTTCCTTAGCGCCTAGTGAAGTCCCACCACAGAAATCACTTAAATTCATTATTGCCGTAGTTCAGGAAGAAACCGTCCTTACCGAGGAACTAATCCGTCTGGCAAGATGGATAACCTCTTATTACGCCGCTTCCATGGAGTCCGTGCTCGAAGCGATGATACCTGCTGCGATTCGAGAAGGAATGCAAGCAAAAACACTACGAACCATCGCCGTTGCAGGCTCCGATCAAGTCTTGGATGAAAAAATCCTGCAAAGAGCCCCCAAACAAAGAATTCTTTACGAGTTCCTCACTCGCACCAAGCATCCAGTCGACTTGCGGGAAACCTTAAACAACCTCAATCTTACGGAAAGCGTAGCCGTCGGGTTGGTTGAAAAAGGATTAGCGTCATTCCAGAAAGAGGAAATCCAAAGGGTTGCCTACGACGATGATTTGGAAGACTGCGAACAGAGAGTGGAATCA
>CACMZN010000034.1 GCA_902618175.1 uncultured Verrucomicrobiota bacterium | reverse complement strand
ACTCAAAGCTTTTTCCTCTTCCGTCTCTTCCCAGGCGTCTTCTCGCTGGGCATAGCAGCGCTCCGCTCCCCAACTTCTCATAAGCTTCGGAATTTCCTTCGAGGCTTGTCCGTGGACAAAGGTCAGTGCCCCACCCAGTGACTTGGTGCGAAGGCCAAGAGAGTGAAGGGATTGGAGAATGAACTTCGCTCGATAAGGACCCATGCGACCGGACTGCCAAGTCCGATTATCGAATGTATAGACCAAGAGCACCTCTTCGCATTCAGACAAAGCCTTGGACAAGGCGGGATTATCGGAAAGTCTTAGGTCATTTCGGATCCAATGGATGCATTTGCTCATAAGTCTCATGATGTTGCGAATTGTTGACTACGCAACTTGCCAAAGTCATTCGTTTGTCAACTTCTTATAGCCTTTGCGAGAATCCGCTCAGCGGTTTCCCTACCGGAACGAAGAGCCGAATCGATTGAGGGAAGACCAAAAAAGTCTCCGCAACGGTGTACTCCTCGAATGACCGATTTCGGATGGAGCGGACTCGGACAGGCAGGAACCGCCCGTTCGATGCGGTACGCCTTGAGCATATCCCAGCTTTCAACCTTTTTCCCAAACCAGTGAGTGAGTTGCCTTCGGGCCTCCTCGGTGAGGCTATGCAAATCCCGATGACTTTGACCAATTACACTAGCTGATGCAAGAGCTCGACCCTGAGGAGCGCAGGAGGAAAGCGTACTAAGAAAAGTCAGGTTGTTCACTGGGCCGATTCCCGAACCATCAAGGTGAAGAATAGGCTTGGCAATAGGCAGATCTCCGCTTGGTAAACTGAAGTAGAGACAATCCACCGAATTCCAAGATTTTGGTTTTTCTGACTCCATCCCAAGCAGTTGATCAGCTACATCCGATTCGGTGGCTAGGACCACCGCCCGACCTTCCCACCTTTGCCCATCGGCAGATTCCACGAAGTGGTTCCCGACTTTACCTACCCGATGACTTAGTCGCAGACAATTGGGCGGAAGCGACCGAGCCATTTGCTGTGGAATCTCTCCGATCCCAAGCCTTGGAAGAGCCGTTTGTCCTTGAGCAAAGAGCCGAAAGGTTTCCTCGAATTTCCGCACCGAGGTACTAAGTCCGTTTTCCAAAAAAACTCCTCTCATGAAGGGTTTCCAAAAACGGTCCATCATGGACGAACTGAACCCGAGTTGCTTCAAAGCTTGGAAAGTTGGTAACTCGTCGGGCATCGAACGAGTGGAAAGAAGGCCCAGCCTCAGGAAACCCACTCTGAGCTTGTCGCGAAGCATACCGATCGGATTGAAAAGCGAATTCAATCCATCCTTGGGCTTGCGAAAGGGATCCGCCACCTGGTGAAAGCGGTTTTCGAACCACACTCGCGAACCGGGATAGCAGCTTCGGAGATCCAGTTCCTCGTAATTCAGAAAGCACCGGGCTTCGGGGTACGCGGTAAGCAGAATCTGAAACCCCCGGTCCAAGCGGTAGCCTTTGTATTCATCGGTGCGGACCCGTCCACCTACGAACTCTTCGCGGTCAAAAAGGAGAAAAGGCACTCCCGCCCTGTGAAGAGTCATGGAGCATGCCAACCCGGCCAGACCCCCCCCTACGATAAGTACAGGTCTCTTTTTCACCATCATGTCCAAATCAAGTTCATGGCTTCCATACCCGCAGGCAATCGATTACGAATCCATAGGTAGTATAGCTGAGTTCATCGACTCGGATATTTGCCCTTTTTTTTCCAAGATACAGACCACTTTCTTCGCCTTCTCGAACTAATTCTTCAACATAGTCATGCGCACCCCGGCTTTTCAGCCAACGCCAATAGGAAGAGCGGGTACCTGGTTTGCATTCCAAAAGAACATCTAATTCGCAGAAAGCTTTGGCGAAAAGCGTGGTATCCCTGAAAATAGTCAATGATGAAGGTGGTTCAGTCAACTCAGCCTGAATTTTGAGAATCATCTTTTGCAAATTTCATACTCAGATGCATAAAAGTCAAATCCTGTCCTAATTTACGAATTCAAAATAACCCAATAAGTAAGTTGATCTAAATAAGAATATTTTTTCCATTCGGTCTCGCTTGCTCTCTTACTAATTCTAGGTCTAGGAAAACATCTATGAATTTGTTTCTGTCAGTAACTCTTTTTTTTCTAAGTGTTTTTCTTTTGAAATCACTGAATGGACAAAATCCCAACATGCTCTGCATCCTTGTCGATGACTTGGGCTACAGCGATCTTTCCTCCTTTGGTGGCAAGGGCATCCGTACCCCCGCAATCGATAAGCTAATGAGCTCTGGCATGCGAATGAATCAGTTTTATTCAAATTGCACAGTCTGCACCCCCACCCGGGCCTCCCTGATGACTGGTCGCTATCCCGATCTGGTGGGTGCACCTGGAGTCATCCGTCAAAACCCAGATTCTAACTGGGGATATTTCAACCCTACTGGCCCTACCCTACCTGAGATTATGAACCAGGCGGGCTATCACACCGGAATGGTAGGCAAGTGGCACCTAGGTTATGAAGAACCCAATCTCCCCAATGACCGGGGCTTCACTTTTTTTCACGGTTTTCTGGGCGACATGATGGATGATTACTGGACCCATTTGCGCGGGGGCGTCAATTGGATGCGCCTAAACAAAAAGACCATCACCCCCGAGGGGCATGCCACCGAGATCTTCAGCCGATGGGCTATTGAATACATGAGAAAGCAAGCCAAGGACAAAACCAAGCCTTTCTTCTTGTATCTTGCATACAATGCTCCCCACTTCCCAATTCAACCCCCCGAGGATTGGCTTAAGAAAGTTCAAACGCGTGAGCCTCAACTGGATCTCAAAAGAGCTACCAATGTCGCATTCGTCGAGCACATGGATCATGAGATCGGTAAGGTCATCGACGCAGTTGAAAAGCTCGGTATAGCTAGGGATACATTGATCACCTTTTCCTCGGACAACGGAGGTTCCATTCCGCACGCCGCCACCAACGACCCCTGGCGAGGCGGAAAACAGGAGCATTGGGAGGGCGGCATCCGGGTTCCCACCTGTGCAGTCTGGCCAGGAAAGATTCCTATTAAACAGACGGATGAAATTGGAATCACCATGGATCTGTTTCCCACCTTCGCGGAGATTGCCGGTGTGAAAGTAAGAGATGAAATCGAAGGAAAGAGCCTTGTACCAATCTGGTTGAACGGAAAAAAAGGCGATCCCGAGCGCACCCTTATTTGGGTCCGTCGGGAGGGAAACTTTCGCTATCAGGGCCGGGCTTACTACGCGATACGAGAGGGAGACTGGAAACTACTTCAAAATCATCCCTTCGAACCGATGCAACTAGTCAATCTAATGAACGATCCCGCCGAGCAAAATCCGCTTCCATCCACTCACCCGATGGCTCGCAAACTGAGTTTAAAATTGATGCTTCACTTACAGAAAGCAGGAGCAATAACTTGGCAAAAATAACTTGTATTGATTCGCTCAGCTATTCACCGATGCAATAAAGAAATTTATGTCCACGCAAGAAAAGTTGATCACCAACCATTGCAGGCGAGGCGTCGAAACGATCGGCCAACGTGTTGGTGGTAACCAAATCGAATTTCCCCGTTCTTTTGAGCACCGCCGTCTTACCATAGCGCCCGACCACATAAATATGATTTCCAGCTCCAACCAGCGAAGCGTAGACATTGGACAAGGCGGGCATACGTGTTCGCTCCATGAGAATCTTACCGGTTTTGGCATCGACACAGGAAAGAATGGCCTGGTTGGACTGGGTAAAGTAAAGAAGTCCATCGTACAATATAGCAGAAGGGACATAAGGTGTTCCCAAATTCCCTCTCCATAGGATATTCTCCGACTGGTCCCCCTTCCCCGAAATGGGGACGGCGAGTGAAGAGAAACCCTGGTACCCGGTCATGCAATAGGCTATGCCATCCTCAACGATCGGGCAGGGAATCGCATTGTCCGTCAGTCCCGAGCATTCCCAGATGACGTCTCCATTCTCAAGATCATAACTGATCACCTTACCGGGAGTCTTGCGATTCCCGGCCTCCGGTCTGGATGCAGTGGTGATGACTTGGACTTCTCCTTCATGCTCAACGACTGCGGGCGTGGCCCAACCGTTCCGGGTGTTTCGGTTTTTTATCCAAATGGTTTCTCCATTTTTTGCATTCAAAACCTGGATCGTCGACTGTCCGCGATTGTCCCGGAGAATAACCAATTTGTCCTTCCACAAAACTGGCGAGCACCCCTCCCCCAGGTTTGCTCCGATCTTGACCTCACCTAAATCACGCTCCCAAACCTTATTGCCTTTCAAGTCATAACAGAACAATCCTGCCGATCCAAACCAGCAATAGAGCAGCTTACCATCTGTGGTGGGTGAGGCCGAGGCGTAGTTATTGTCCCGGTGAGTACCCTCATGTGGAATTAAGCGGGTAGCCACCCTTCTCCATAACTCTTTACCATTTTTACGATCCAGGCAAAGAACGAGAAACTTAAACTCAGTGTTCGGATGCGTGATATCAAAGACTCTCTTGGGTTGATCTTCCGGACGAGGCAGGGAAGGATCCACTTTTCCCGTATCGACCACGGACAAGAGAAAGATTTTGTCTTTCCAAATAATTGGGGTGGATGCACCTGCCCCATCAATCGGCACTTTCCATAGGACATTTTTTTTCTCGCTCCAGTGGGTGGGTGGTTTAGCAGAAAGCATGACTCCGTTTGCATTAGGTCCGCGCCAATGAGCCCAATTATCAGCAGCCTTAATGAATTTGGAATGCTTACTTTTTTGATTCTCTGCAGCGATATGGGTAAGGATTTTAACGAAGGAGACTCCCGGGTTCGGCATGGCAGAATCGAGACGGCGTTTTTCTTTCCAGAGTTGGCCAACCCGCTGTCGCTTTTCGGGTTTAAGACCGGTCATGATGCGGTCGACATAAGGCTGGTGTCGACTTCCATGATAGCCCTCAGGAAGGTCATGCTTATCTATGCGGGCGATGAGATTCGCGGTATCGGTATCGGGTGCTCCGGTAGTTGGTCGTGACGGTTCTTTAGCTAGAGGCTTCATTGCAGCGGACTGTTCTTCAGGGCTGAGCCATTCCGGAGCATCGATCATGACGCTCGCATAGATGGCCTCCGCTTGCCTTTTCATTCGGGCAACAAGTTCGGGGTGGTTTTTTACAATGTTCTTCTGCTGACTGAGATCCTTCGATAAGTCATACAGTTGTTGGACACGACCGAGGTAGCTCTTTTTGAGTTCGGGAATCCAGGCTTCGTTGAAGTAATACAATTCCCGAAGTTGATGCCGCAGTCGATTGGCCTCGGGATTGGCAAATCCCCCATTGAACATACGAGTGCGAAGATCCAGTCCTCCCAGCTCTTTCTCGAGATCGTCGCCGAGTACTTCTTCGACTTGCTTCACGATTCGATTGGCGGCTTTGAAGTCAATGGGCGATTCCACAGTGCCAGAGGTGAACAGAGTGTGGTTCCTCGTTCTCATGACCATGTTCGCACGAGTTATCCAAAAGAGTGGCTGATGCCTCTTGAACTTACCAGACTTAGTGAGCAGAGGCGCTAAGTCGGAACCGTCAAGATGGACCTTCGCGGGTTTCTTGATGCCGATCAGTCCGCAGAGGGTGGGAAGGAGGTCGACGGCTCCGGCAGGCTCGTCCTCGACTCGGCCGCCGGGGATTCCGCCCTTCCAGTAAAAGATGCCGGGAACGCGGTGCCCGCCTTCGAATTGAGATTCTTTTTTGCCACGGAGTTCTCCGCTGCGCTCCTGACGGTAGCTGCCGTTGTCGGACGAGTAGACGATAATGGTGTTGTCGAGCTCGTCGAGTTCTTCAAGCATGTAGACGAGGCGTCCGATGGCCCGGTCTGTGTTGTCGATGGTGCCGCTGTAGATTGCAGCTTGATCGTTGAGATCGCCATACTGGGAAACGATCTTGTCAGGCGCGGCGATCGGGGCGTGAGGTTCGTTGAACCAGAGATTGAGAAAGAAGGGTCCCTTGGCGTCGCGTTTTTCATCAAGCCAGGTGAGGGCCTTGTCGACGACGATCTGGCAGGAGTAGCCTTTCATCATGCCGACGCGTTTTCCATTGCGGATAAAGTTGGTCGGGTCTTTGTGACTTGGGCCCGGGCCGTTGACGAGGCCGAACCAATAGTCGAAGCCATGATCGGCGGGGGGGGGGTTGTCGCGATTGTTTACGGGCATACCGAGGTGCCACTTGCCGAAGTGGGCGGTGGCGTAGCCGTTTTCCTTGAGCACTTCGGCGATGGTCGTTTCGCTCTCCAGCAGGTGCATCTTGTGAAGCCGTTCGGTGATGACGGAATAGACTCCAGCGCGATGGTGGTGGCGGCCCGTAAGGAAGGTTGCTCGCGAAGGGGAACAGGAAGGAGCGCCCGAGTGGAAATCGGTGAAGCGCACACCCCCCGCGGCCAAGCCGTCGAGAACTGGAGTCTTAACAGGCCCCCCGTAACAACCGAGGTCACGATACCCCAGGTCGTCAACGAGCAGGGTTACGACATTTGGATGTTTGTACTTGGCAAAACAGGTGCAAGCCAGCACCAGAAAACAAAGGATGTGGAAGTTGAGTTTCACCTGATTTCCTCTGCGATTTTCAGAGACACAGTCCGCCCCTTCGAATTTCACTCATAGGGTGAAGGGGTTTCCGGATCTGAAATTCTTATCCTGACTGATCGATGATCCAGACATTACGATAACGTACGTCCTGACCGTGTTCCTGAAGTTTCAAACCACCGGGGGCGGAGGTAACCTTAATCCCCCCGTTGGCCTTTTGCACCTCGGCGTTGTCATGCACCTTGATTCCGTTCCACCAGACAGTGGCCCGTGCATTGGCGACTTTTTTGTCACCATCCCACTGGGCGTCCTTGAAAATAAAATGAAAGGCATGCCATTGCCCGTTGGGACGCCATGCGTTGCGATCGGGAACCCGATCCATGCAGAATGCAGCAATTCCATGTCCGCCGATTTTCCAGTTGTATGGATCTGCGATGTCTTTTCCCTTGGGCGACTCGATTTGGATTTCATAGCGGTTCTGCATGTAGACTCCGCTGTTGGTGTAACCATCCGACTTACCATCTCCGCGGGCACCCATCATGATGAATTCGACGTGGCCCTCATAACTGGAATATTTTTTCTTTGTCACCAGGTCGTGGGAACCCCAACTCTTGCCCCCACTCGTCATCAGGGTCCTACCCTTGCCATTTGGGTTATCCATGATCTTCCAAGTAATATCCATCTCCTTCTTGGGCCACATTTCCCAGTTTTTTCGAACGGATTCCATGGTGCCGTCAAAGAGAATTTCAGCCCCCTTCGGGGCTTTCAGTCCAACGTCCTTGTTTTGTTCATATCCGCTTTGTTCCTCGGGTTTCTTTCCGGCTTGAAGCGGTCCGAGCCATAAGAAAAGGATAAGGCATGAAAAGATGATTCGTATAACGGATAAAGTCTTCATATTTGTTACTCAGATTCGACAAGTTCAGTCTTCCTCGTCGTTGTCTTCTTCCTCATCTTCTTCATATTCCTCTTCTTCACGCCACTCATACCAAATTTCACGAGCTTCTTCCTCTGACATTTTCCCGAGCCGTACCGCCGCCTTCATTCCAGCTGAGACCAGTTCCCAAAGTTCATCCTCATCCTCCCAGTGAGCCCGTAAGTTGTGCTCCCCATTCGAATGGTGTTCTTCGAATCGGGACATTCTTTCATGGAATTCAAATTCCATGCGCTCCATTTTTTCTCGCATCTTTCCCAGTCTTTGTCCGGCTTCATCTTCATCGATTTCACCCTCTTCCACCGCTTGGTCCAACCGACTTTCCTCGGCATCCAGTTCGATCTCCATGTGTGCCATCCGAATTTCATGGCCAAGATTTCTACGGATTACCTCACTCTCTGTCCGGGCTTCCTCATTGGACAACTCACCCTCCTCGACCGCTTCCTTCAATTCTTCAAGGGTCTCCTGCATCTCCTCTTCAAGTTCTTTTGTGATCTCTTCCTTAAGAACCATTCTCTCTTGGAATTCGGTTTTTCTTTCTTCTGCTTCCTCCCGAGTCATCCTTCCCGATTTAACCGCCTTCTCAAGATCAGCTCTAATCATTTTGAAATGCAGTTGCTTTTGTTTCTGGGCAAATTCCTTATGCAGAGCCTTCAGTTTTTGATGACCTTCATGATTGGAAAGATCGCCCTCATGAATTGCCTGATGAATCTTTTTTTCCTGATTATGTAATTTGTCATGCAATTCCCGATGCTGATTCTCCATCGCCTCCCGCTGTTTTCCAGAACTTTTCGTGGAGTCGATATGATCATCCGCCAGCAATGGGGATAGAGAACATGAGAAAATTCCGAAAAGAACTAAATTTAAAAAGGTCTGAATCAATGTGCTCATAGTCTGGATGATTACTGGGTTAATGGTTTATGAATTTTTGGAGTCTTTTCTTTTTCTTTTTGTCTTTTATCATTTTTTTGCGGACATAGAACGGTCTTTGTAAAAATTGCGATCATCAGATTTACTCGATCCTTCTGTAGGGATGGAATGATCAGCCTGTATTCGATGACCAAGTCGAACATCGGAATACCCTTTGGATTTTAAGTACTTCTCTTCCCAATGCATTTGCTCCTCTTGCCAGAGGCGACGTTCGCGCTTAAAGTCTTGCTCCATTCGTTCAATTTTCTGCTCCCACCGCAGACGCTCTATTTCATGCTCGTGCACCATTCGATCAAGTTCAAAGCGCAATTCACGGACTTCAATTTGTTCCTTCAATTCTTCGATATTCTTGAAATCCGCAATCTCTTGCAGTCTTTTCACTTCATATTCGCTAAGAACGGAATCCCACTTTGACCAACTCTCTTTTTCGGAAATTTTTCCGGCCTTAACCGCCTGCTTGATTTGTTCCCCTATTTTGCGCAATTCATCTACCTGGTCATCAGCCAACGCAAAAGCACAAACAAAAGAGAAATATACTGGAATTAGAAAGCATGATATCAGCTTTTTCATCATCATAGATGGAAGAAAGTAATCGTATATTACAATTCATGTATAAAATAAAGTAAATCTCCTTTTTGCAACTTGAATTAGATTCCTGCAACCAAGAGTATTCTGTAATGTACCGAATAATTTTCCTTCTTTTTCACTCTTCTTTAATCTCTCAGATCCAAGCTGATCGACCAAACGTCGTTCTTGTTTTCATCGACGACATGGGTTGGGGAGATTTTTCATGCTTCGGTAATAAGGAGGCGGAGACTCCCAATGTCGACCGCTTGGCCAAAGAAGGAATCCGCTTCGAACAGTTCTATGTCAACTCTCCGATCTGCTCACCTTCTCGCACCGCCATTTCCACAGGACAGTATCCACAGCGTTGGAAAATCACTTCCTACTTGAGCAACCGCGACCATAATACAAAACGAGGCATGGCCCAGTGGTTGGATCCAAAAGCGCCAATGCTTGCGCGATCCCTGCAAAAAAACGGGTACGCCACCGGTCACTTCGGAAAGTGGCACATGGGAGGTCAAAGAGATGTCGTGGATGCCCCCCCGATCACCGCCTACGGTTTCGATCAGTCGCTGACCAATTTCGAAGGCATGGGTTCCAAGCTTCTCCCCTTGACAATGAAGCCAGGACAGGATCCGACCAAACCGGGCCGGATTTGGGAGGATGCCGAAAGACTTGGCGAGGGCTTTCGGTGGATTCAACGTTCTCAGATTACACAAGGATTCGTGGACGCTGCCATTTCCTTCATCATTCAAGTAAAAAAGAAAGAGAAACCTTTTTACCTGAATCTTTGGCCCGACGACGTACACGGTCCGTTCTGGCCACCCGTTGAGAAGTGGGGAGATGGTTCCCGTCGAAGATTATTTCTTTCCGTACTCGAAGCCATGGATAGTCAGCTAGGGAAATTATTCGATTTTATCCGAAACGATCGGCAACTTGTCGAGAACACATTAATTCTCGTATGCTCGGACAACGGTCCGGCAAAAGGAGCTGGAAAGGCGGGACCTTTTAGGGGATACAAAACCCACCTTTTTGAAGGGGGTGTTCGATCCTCAATGGTGGTTTGGGCTCCAACCATGATTTCCTCTGAGGCGATTGGGTCGATAAACCGGAAATCCGTTTTTTCCGCAGTTGATCTGGTTCCGACCCTGCTTAAAATTTGCGAGGCAAATGCTCCTTTGGGAATGGCTTACGATGGAGAGTGCCTCCCGGAAATCCTTCTTGGAAAATCAAAAAGTTCCAGAAAAAAGGAAATCTTTTTCAGGCGTCCACCCGATCGTGATTCCTTTTATGGAGTCAGCGACTTGCCCGATCTTGCGGTCCGTTCAGGAAAGTGGAAATTTCTGTGCGAATATGACGGATCCCAGCCTCTACTTTTCGATTTGGAAAAGGATCCTGGCGAAACTTTGAACCTTTGCAGCAAGCACCCGGGGATCGTCAAACAACTAAGCGAGAAGGTGATTGATTGGCATAGATTTATGCCGCCAGACAATGGTCCCTCAATGTCGACAAACAGAAAAGAGAATTAAGTGGTTACAAAAACTTATTATCGGGGTTGAGAACCGGAAGGTCCACGGCGTTGCCCTCCTCCCCCGCCAGAGTTTCCACTTTGAGCAGGCTCTGCGTTTGCATTGATCTTAGCTTGCTCAGCCATTCTTTCAGCAACTCGGTTGACCTCGGTGACGGTCCGGTTCCTACGCTCCTGATCCACAATTGCCTCAGCCCAAGTCATCGCAATTTCAGGATCCTTGCGGACCACTTCGCGAACAAATCTTTGGATGGGTTCGTCCATCAGTTCACCAGAAGGAAATTGATTAAGCCATTCAGCCGTGGCAGTTGGATCTTTTCGGGCCCATTGACTGACCACTTCCTCCATGCTTTCAGAACGAGATTCCCCCTCCGGCATACTTGCGACCCATTTTGCAGCTTCCACCGGGCTTTCCCTGGCCCAGCGCTCCGCCACTTCATCGCTTACCGCAGCCTTAAGATTAGATTCTTTCATGCCATCTACCCATTTCACTGCCCGTCCCATGTCTTCCTTGGCAATTTTTTTTCCGATTTCTCCATATGCAAAACTTTGCAGAGAACCCTCAGGAAGATTTTCTGCCCAGTTCATTGCCACTTCCTCGCCTTTTTTCCAGGTTTGTTCAAAAATGATGGAAGCGGACCGCCCACGTGCCCTCCCGTAAGGCATGCTGGTCATTAATTCCGTTGCTCCGACAAGGTCGTTTTGAGACATTCCGCTGACGATCCCGATCAGATATGGATTCTCTTGTCCTTCTTCGCCGTCGAAGTTTTCCTTAGCCCAAGCAATGGCTGTCTCTGAATCAGTTCGAGCCCAAGAGTCCAAAACTGTACCCATGCCAATTCTTTTTTCGAGACCATCTAACTCATTCATCCATTCTACCGCCCCGATAGGATCGATTTGAGCCCAACTGTATGCAAGCATTCGAAGTTCGCTAAATCGACTTGATCCTTCTGGTAATTCCTCATAGGCCGCAATTGCTTGACGAATACTATCTTCGTCGTTTTTTTGCAACAACTCGGAGAATGCCTGCAAACGGATAAGTGGATTGTTCGACCGCATCTTTTCAAATGTATCGGAAACCTCCTCTATGACCCGAGGGAAATCTGACTTGGGCTCGGATGCGGCTTCCTCAACCAATTCGATTCTTTTCACTTCGACAGTTGGATCAACAGATTTCTTTTTCTTTGTACCCATTACCTCCACTGGATTGTTTAATGAAATTTTGGAAGATTGCTGAGTCAGTGCGGGCAAGGCAACTGGGTCTGGCCTGTCGCGCAAGCCAAGGAGATATCCGAAGGCTACAGTAAGAATCCACAGGACTGCTAATAACGAAACTTTCATTAAACAATACAAATAAACTTTCCATCACACTACATGCCATGACGGTCTTAGCAAGAGGCAAGAGGCAAAAGAGATAAGTTTTATAAAGACGCATCGTTTGCACTTATCCTGAAATTCTGTAACCCAGCTTTCAGTCAAGCAAGGCGTTTTCGTATTCTTAGATTTGTTTCTAGATAACTAAATCCATTAAGGAGAATGAGTCACTAGAGATTCATTCCAAACTTAGCCAAGATTTTAGTCATAAGTAAATAAAGCAAACCCGTCAAAGCGATGCCTGAAGCCAAAGAAATGGGAAAGTTGATTCCTTTTCTCAACATCCAAGGCAGGAGTAAAAACATTGGAAGAGAGGGTAAAACATACCAAAAAGTGCCTTCTGAATGGGTTGCAATTTTTTCAATGCTCTTGGTTTCTCCATACAGCCAAATCATTCCCAAGACCGAGACTAAAGGGAGAGAAGCAATGAGACTTCCAAGCAAAGGCAGGCGTTTGGAAACTTCGGAAATGATCACGATGATCATTGCAGAAACCAAAATCTTTACTCCGTACCAGATCATTATCTTTTTATATACCTTAGTTTTTTTCCTCGAGATGAATGGTCTGGGTCGGGAATGCAAACTCTATGCCTGCCTCTTCGAATCTCTTGTGAATCTCCAGGTTTACCCATTCGCTGAACCGCATGTAATCCCAGTAGGCAGGAGGATGATACCAATACATGCATTTGAAATCTAAAGAGGAATCACAAAAATCACTTAAATAGACTCTGGGAAGCAACTCGCCTTTCGGATCCATTCCTTCATGGTCTTCGAGAACTGATTCGAGGATTTGTTTTGCTTCGACTAGTTTTTGCGGAGATGTTCCATAGGTGACTCCAATGGAAAAAATCCTTCTTATAAAGGGACGTTTTGCAATATTGTGAATCGATTTATTGGCCAATTCACCATTAGGTATCGTGACTTGGTGACCATCCAATCTTCTTAAACGTGTTGAACGGAGACCAACTTCCTCAATTACTCCATCGTGCCCATCATAATTGATACGGTCTCCAAGCCCAAAAGGTTTGTCGGCAAAAATCACCAAAGAACCAAACAGATTTTTGATTGTGTCTTGAGCCGCTAAAGCGAAAGCCAACCCTCCCAATCCCAAACCCGCGATAAGGGCGCTGATCGGTTTGTCGCTTAAGGACTGGGCTATGCTGACGATTGCAAATACGAAAACAGTGACACGCAGACTTTTTCTAACGACTGGAACCATCATGTCATCGAATTTACTCTCTGTTTTCTCTGTTTTCTTGGTTAGCCAGACATTGGGAACTTCAACCATGTGAAAAGCAAACAAAGCAATGCCAAGGGTCAGTAAAATGTCCAATCCGACAAGGAAGGCATCCTGAAGGAATTCACCTGTGTTTCCAAAATGAACCCAATGGATTCCGATTCGCAGTCCTGCCCACACACCAAACAAAGGGAGAATTTTTCCGATGGATTCCAAAAAAATCCTACGAATCAAATTATCACTGGAATGGTTTGCAAAACGACCAAGCCAGAATTTTACAAATTTAGAAGCGAACCAAAAACCAAAGACAGACAAAAAGAAAGACAGAATTTGCAACCCGTCGTTTCCAGCAATCAGATCTTTTTCAAGCCATTTAAAAACGCCGGAAAAATTACCCAGAACCATTAAGCTCATGGTGTTCGGACTACAAAATTTCTTTTCGAAGGGTTAAACATGTTCGGGATACAAGATTAAAGAATCATTGAGAAAACTTAACTTCGAGGCAATAGAATTTGGAAATAATAAGCTGAAATTCCTAGGATTCTGTACAAATCAAATTTTAAAGATGACAGAGAAATCAAATTTTTATTTCTGGAAGCCAAAACCTCATTCTAAAGTATTTTGATCAAATTACAGAAATAGGTATTTTTTGCAGGAAAAATGCTAATGTTTGTGTTGTTTATCTCTTCTTAAACTTCGTACTGCAAAACCGTTTCATATTTAATTAACCAATCATCCAACATTTAACCGCTTTGATGAACAAAGACATTATTAAGAAAAAATTTCTTCATTTCATTTTATTGATTTTTTCACTTCAATATCATCAAAATCAACTCATTGCTCAGTATATCCATTGGAATCCATACTTTTCTGAGGAATTAACCTTAAAAAATACCCTTGTCACTCATGAGTTGGATGAAGGATTTAGGTTCAAAAAAAACATTGAAAAGGAGCTAAACCGAAATTTGTCTGATTCGATGCAAGTTACTCATGATCCTGAAGTTTTCCTCTTATGGTCCTCTTCAATCGCAATGAATCTCGCCGATTTTTCTACACTTGAGATTTCGAATCATGAAGAAAAAGATACTCCATTTTGTTCAGGTTTTGAAAATTCAGATTTTGAATCCAATGAAAGGCACGAAGTTGTTTTCTCGCCGCTTTACCCAGAGAAAAACGAAGTTGGCGAATCTCTTTACAAACAGGATTTGTTCGAAAACTTTTCTAAAGTTCGATTCAAATATATCAAAAACCAAACCCAATTGTTCGAAATTTCCGAATTGTGTACAGTTGATCCCATAAAATATTTCTTTGAGAATCAAAAATTTACCGCTCTAAACTCGAACTTAGTTACTTTTGGACTTGAAGATTCGGAAAATACTATGCCCGCTTCAATCTCAAGGAGTACTTCAAATTTGAAAAGTATTAGCCTGAAGAAACTTGATTCTCCTGAATATCCATTCCGAAACATTAATACGGTCTTCGCTTGGGAAATAATCGACTTTCATTCACAAGCGTTCGACCACAGGGACCTTTTGTCAATCAATTCCGTAGATTTCGAAACCTCCCAATTTTTAATGCATGGTACAGATAATCGTTTATTAGACTCATTCAATGACACTATCAATGGCATCTCCTCAAATGATTATGCATATAACCACAAAAACGCTTACCCGGATGATGATTGGGGAGTTTGGCGAAAAAGAAGCAATTTGGCTTTTGTCGATGAACTTGATCCACTGAATTAGTTATCCAAAAATAACTTAGAGTGAAAGAAAATATCTACAATTTAAGATTCCTCCCATTACTCATTGTTCCTATTTTCACTTCTTTTTTACCATCCTTTGCTTCGGATTGTAATGGAAATCGAGTTGTTCTTTTTGCTAGTTTGGAGAAACCTAAGATTTCGTACTTAGGTTTCAAAAAAAAGATCCACGCATATGAAGCAATTTGGGATTGCCCAAATTTTCAAATACATAATTCAAGTGAACTTCAATTTGATGCTTTTATGAATTCGCAAATGGACGATGGCAGCCTTGTCATTTCCTCAAACTTTTGCACAAGTCTTCAAAATAAACTTTCGCCCAACCCAGTTGTTTCTGAACTAAAAATCCAACCACTGTTTGATTACAATCCGAAACTTCATGATTTGAAAAAATATTCTTTCTCGGTGGTCGAAAAACAAAAATTAAAGCATTTGAAAACAAGCCCAAAAGTTTCTGAGCTATCCATCTCAATTTCGCCCAATGCCAATGAAAATTTAGAAAACCGAGAAGTCGCTCAAAATTTTTCAATTTTCAAAAGCTATTTTGAAGGTCCGACCAAAGTAGCCTCCTATTTACTGGTGTTTGCCATGTTATTCTTTTTCTTTGATAAGATGTTTAAGAATCAAACCTTTTATTCTTCACCCAACAAAAGAAAAATCATCTTCGGAAGGAGAAAGAAATGGCTAGCCAAAATATACGGCTTAGGAATGATAGACCAAGATCTTTACAAGTTTCTTCTGCGAAAAATTGATCAGCTTCCATTCATCATCAGTAAATCAGGTTTATTGCTGGGTGAAAAAAAACTACTCACCGGTACTAGCCATCTAAGAAAAGTTTCTTCCACAAATGGTGATAATGGGGTCAAACAATCTCAAATCTAACTACCTTTTATTTCATTGATTTCTTCTGAGACAACTTATTCAATAAGTTTATTGTCTTCGGGAGAAATGGAGGATTTCAACAATCTGAAAAGAGGTGAATCCGTTGTCAGTATCATGGACATATCAGAGTTTAATACCTGGCGGTAGGTTTCCAAAGTTTTGAGGAAGGCATAGAACTCAGATGCTTGTGGACCCTGATCATAAGCATTTGCATAAATAGCCGAAGCATTTGCTTCGGCTTGACCTTGAATTTCCTCAACTTGTTTGTAGGCTTCTGATTCAAGTTGAAGAAGAACACGCTCTTTTTTACCTGTAATTTTTGCTGCTTCACCGGCTCCCAAAGACCTGAATTTAGAAGCAATTTGTTGACGCTCGCTTACCATTCTTTGATAAATTTGCCTGCGAACGGTTTCATTGTAGTTGATTCTTTTAAAACGTATATCGAGTAATTCGATTCCAAAATCCAGAAGTTTCACTTTCGCCTTTTCAAGAATCTCCTCCTGGATCTTCTTTCG
>CACMZN010000033.1 GCA_902618175.1 uncultured Verrucomicrobiota bacterium | reverse complement strand
CTTGAATCCGGGTTTTTTCGACTTGCCTACCAGTGCAGTTAGGATGCTTCAGGTACGCGTTTCTGCCATGGTGGGTACGTCTTGGAATCCTGTCTCAAATGTCCCTTGGATCACGGTTCCTTCTGCGGGTCCGGGTGGGGGAGAAGGGGATGTTTTGCTCGCAGTTGCCGAAAACCCGAGTTTTCTACCCCGATCGGGAGTGGTCACCATAGGATCAGCTTCTTTATCAGTAACTCAGGCGGGTGTGGCATCACCGCTCCTGAATGCATCCCCTTTGGTAACCAATGCGGCCCCCAATGGTTCTCAGGGAAAAATCATAGTGGGGGGGACTCAGGATTCCCCTTTTCGCATCAAGAGTCTTGTACCTTGGATCAACTTTGACGGCACGGAAAACCGCACTTTACCTGCTGAAGTGAGCTTTGGTGTGATGGCCAACCCGACTACGGAGCCGCGTGTTGGCAAGATAAGTGTTTCTCCGCCCGGTCTTCCCCCGAAAATTGATCTTAATCGTGGTTTGATCGGACATTGGCTCAGTTTGTTTGATTGTTCGGGTTGGGAGAGGCACATGAAGGGATCGCAGAAGGATCTATCTTTTGATGGTACTTATTCCGCAACGATTCGCGGACCGGAGGATTTTGGACGAAGCAAGGATGCGTTTTCCATATCCATGTTCTTCACCTCGGGCTCAAGTGGTTCAAAGCGTCCACTTTTCTCATGGGAAAAAGACGGGCAGGGTGCCTCACTCTTCATCAATGAATCGGATCAACTTGTTTTTTGGCGCGGTCTCTTACCCGGGTTCAATTCCTCCAACTTGCAAGCTTCGTTGCCCGAGTCTGAAAACCTTGTACTTTCCGGTTACACCGTGGAAAGTCACGGGGGTTATGAAGAAAGCAGCGTCAATTCACTTGGTGGTTACCATCATGTGGTTCTCACGGTGGACGAAAACCGAAAAGCCACTCTTCATGCAAAGAGGGTTCTTGGAGGTTCGTCCTCCACTTCTGCTGGAAGTAAGGATTTCTCCACTAACTTGGTTCCCATACCCAGGGACTTGCGTGCGGAAAACATCCGTTTTGCCTCAATGAGCGGTCCGTCGTCATCCAAATTAATTGGTCAACTACGCGATATCCGAATGTTCAACCGCATACTGAATCCTGAGGAAATCGAATTGATGCATGCTGATCTTGCAATGTCTGCTGCTGAACTCCCCACATTTACATCAAAGGGACAACTTGAAATTCATGGAATAATAAAATTCGTTCGCGAAGATGTTAGCCACAATGAAATATATGATGATATTTTAAGTCTTATCCCAACAGATGAAAACCCGAATCCCACTAATCTGCTTACTAGGACTTCTACAACAAATGAAAACGGTTTTTTCTTGTATAAAACCTTTAAAAAGATTGATGCATACATACCCAAAATCATTACAGGCATCATTGAAGACAACAATCTTGGTACTTATGGAATACCTCTGTACTATCGACCAGATCGAAGGCAAACATCAACTTGGAAATCTACAATCGTATCAGAACTTCAAAAAAGTCTTTATTCTACATCGAGTCGAATAAATACAATATATGGGACAATTTCTCCGTCATATACTTTCTCTCCATTTGTCTACAGCCAATGGACTGGTTCTGGTAAAAACCCAAGCCCGTTGGGAGTACAAGTACATGGAAGTGGTTTGCGTTCCTCTTCCCTCCAACTCCTCACCGAGCATGAATTTCAAGGAAATGGAAAAGACGGGGCTTCCTTCCAAAGTTTGGCCCGTTTGCCTGGCAGTCCCATTCGCAACTTTGCGCCTGATCGATTCGGTCATGAGGAATCGGCACTGAATCTGGACGTTAATTCCTTCGTTTACATGGATAGACAAAATCTTAACCATGCAAGCGATGACGCCAGTTTCGCCCTATGGTTGAAATTCGATCAATTGACCTCATCAACTCCCCTGTATGATGCCAATAAATCCTTCGGGAGCGCCAAAGTGGTGGAAACGGAAACCGGATTTGGTCTACTTCGGAAAACGAGAATTTCTGAGACGGATGCAAACAGTTATCCAAGCGCTTTCCATGCAAACATCATATCTGACGGAGGGGCCTGGTCTTATTTGGATTTGTGTGTGCGCAACCAGCGTGTGTCCATCCCCGTTCCTTTGCGTGCGGAAACCTGGCATCATCTGGTGCTTGCCGGCAAAAGTGGAAGCAGGCTGAAGGTTTACTTGGACGGTGTCGAGGTCGGTTCTACAAGCTCGTTGACCAATTATAAATTTGGAAAAGGGGTTATTAGCTTAATCAATGAGCACATTATTGGCAATACTGAATATTTTCAGGAACTGGCGATTGGAGGATGGGAAGGCGAATTGGATGATTTTCGTATCTACGACAAGGAGTTGTCGGGAGCGGAAGTCAAATCAATCTACGATGCGGAAAAGACCAAAGAGATTATAATACAGGTCAACCAACCCCCATTTGCAGGCACTTTAAATCCATCTCAAATCAATGTGAATGCGGATGGAGAGACCCGTTCAGTCTCTCTCACTTTACCACAGGGAACTGCATGGGATACAAGTTCTGTCCAAAACTGGGTACGAAAAGTAGGATCATCCTCGGGTTCGGGAAGTGAAAACCTGACCATTCAAGTTGATCCCAATCCCACGGTCTACGATCGACTCGCCACTCTCAATGTGGGTAATGCGGTTCTTTCCGTTGAACAAATCGGCCGGATTTCCAGCATAAATTCACGATCCGCAACATTTGATACCTCAGGCGGGAGTAAAACGGTGCCAGTTTCGGCGGAGGGAGGAGCAACCTGGGAAGCCAAGTCAGTTGTGGATTGGGTGAAAGTAATGCTGGGAAGCACCGGTGCGGGAACCGGCAGCGTGACGTATGTTGTTGCTCCTTTCACCGGGGCCTCGTCTTCGCGTTCCACAACGCTCATGATTGCGGGACATCCGCATGTGATCACGCAATCAGGCTACACTATTTCGATTTCACCCGCCGCCGAGGCAATTGTGGGTGCGGGTGGAACCGGGGAAGTGGCCGTATCCGCCAGCCTCGAGTCCATTTGGGAGGCAATTCCACTAGACCCTTGGATCACCATTCTTGGTGGACAGAATGGGGTGGGTGAAGGCACAGTGTACTACTCGCTCAGTCCCAACGGATCGGGCGTGGAACGAACCGGTACGATCGTGATCGGTGGACAATCCATGGCGATTACGCAAGCTCCTAAAGTGGAAAATCAGAATGAAAAGGACGCACTGATCGAACAAGCATTGGCCGCGAAAACCACCCTACAGGTGGAGAAAGATCTGTTGGTTCAGCAATTGGCCTCGTCGAGAGAATCAATCCTTCAGGAAGTGCAGACTTCGCCAAGTGATTTCAATTTGATCACGGAAGCCAATGCGACGTTGCGGGAGGAATTGGCTAAGACGATTGGTCAGCAGGAAGTCGTGAATGCACCCGAAAACTTTAATTTGGTATCCAAGGCGGACTACGATCAAACGCTGAATCAATTGACGCAAGCCAACTCACTTGCGCTTGCCAATCTGCAAAAAGGGCGGGACGAGGTGATTGCATCCCCCACTTCGTTTGGTATCGTTCTTGGAGTGGACGTCAATGTAACCAAAGTGCGGGAGCAAGCTCAACTTGAGGTAACGGAAAAACCCACGCTTCATAACTTGGTATCCAAGGCGGACTACGATAATTCACAAAACGAAGTCGACCAACTTAGGCAACAGCTCAGCGAATCGGCTTCCGAGTCCTTTCAGAATTTAAATCTAGGGATGGAACAAGTGATTAATAACCCGTCGGCTTTTGGTCTCCGTTCAGATTCTGAATTCTCAACTGCAGTGCAAGCGGCCGAGTCCAAGGGCAAAAACGAAGGAATGTCGCTTGGACGGTCGGAGGGAGTGTCAACGGTGCTCAATTTTCCATCCTCTTACAATTTGGTGAATAAGGATGATTATGATTCAATGCTCCAGCAGATGCTTTCCTATCGTTCAAACTCGAATACAAACTATACGACCGGATGGTTTTACATGCATAGTTTGGGATGGATGTACACAACTCAGGTGAGTTATCCATATTTTTACCAAGCTGAAACAGATTCGTGGATGTATTTCGAAAACGGAAATTCACTCCCGCGCTACTATCATTATGGGAAAAAATTATGGATGTCGGCGATCTCTTCTGAAGGTGGATTTGTCTCCGAATCTGCCACAAACATTGAAGAAGGATTCCCATGAAAGTCTGGCTCCGCTCTGAATTCGGTTGATCCACCCAACACCTGGACGGTAGCGTCCGCTTCCGACCTGGAAATGATCTGGGTGGAACCGGGCACTTTCATGATGGGCAGTCCGCTCACGGAATCAGGAAGGCAGTCAGATGAAACTCAGCATCAAGTTACTCTCACCCAAGGATTTTACCTCGGTAAATACGAGGTGACCCAGGCTCAGTACGAGGCAGTGATGACCGGCAATACTGATGGGTTGAGTGCCACGCCGAGTTATTTTTCTAACAATCCGGACCGTCCGGTGGAAGAGGTCTCATGGGATGACGCACAGGTCTTTCTAACCCGTTTGAATGCCAAAGAATCTTCAAACCTCCCAAGTGGCTGGTCGTATGTACTGCCAACTGAAGCACAATGGGAATATGCCTGCCGTGCAGATACGACTACGGCGTATTCGTGGGGAGATAGCATCACGGCCAACAATGCCAACTACTCTAGTAGTGGTTACTTACAGACCCGCGATGTTGGCAACTATGCGGCCAACCCTTGGGGCTTTTTCGATATGCATGGAAATGTGTGGGAGTGGAACGCGGACTGGTACCAGGCAGACTATCCTACTGGCAACCCAGTGGTGGATCCCGCCGGACCGGCTTCGGGCTCCTACCGTGTTATTCGGGGCGGGTCTTGGCACTTTACTGGCACGGGCCTGCGTTCGGCCTACCGCTACGACCTCAACCCGAGCTACGGCGTCAGCGGCATCGGCTTCCGTGTCGGTTTCCAATTCACCGGTGAACACAGCGTGGACCTAAACTCATCGGTCAAGCTCGACATGCTCTGGGTGGAACCGGGCACTTTCATGATGGGCAGTCCGACCACCGAAGCGGGACGTAATGCTAACCGCGAAGACGAGCATAATGTGACCCTGACCCAAGGATTTTACCTAGGTAAATACGAGGTGACCCAGGCCCAGTACGAAGCAGTGATGACAGGTAATAGTGATGGTTTGAGCGCCACGCCGAGTCAATATGGGGGCAACCCGAACCGTCCGGTGGAAAAAGTATCCTGGAATGACATTCAGATCTTTCTGACCCGTCTGAATGCCCTGCAATCGGCAAATATACCCGCCGGTTGGGCCTATGTGTTACCCACCGAATCACAATGGGAATATGCCTGCCGTGCGGGTACGACCACGGCTTATTCTTGGGGAGATTCGATTACAGCAAGCAACGCAAATTACTTGAGCAGCGGAATCGGGCAGACTACTGACGTCGGCCAATATGCGGCCAACCCTTGGGGCTTTTTCGATATGCATGGAAACGTGTGGGAGAGGACCGCGGACTGGTACCAGGCGGCCTATCCCACAAGCAACCCGGTGGTGGATCCAATCGGACCGGCATCGGGCTCGAAGCGGGTCGTTCGGGGTGGTTCCTTGTACGAAGTCGGGACGAGTGTGCGTTCGGCTAAGCGCGGCCCCAGCATCCCCGGTAACCGCCTCAGCAACATAGGCTTCCGTGTCGGTTTCCAAAATAGCCAGTAATGAAGAAGCGAGGAAAGTCTTGGCCTGAGGCGGAGCCAGACCAAACGAATTGAGCGACGTTTGAAGCCTAATCCATGAACCTCCGCACCCACCTGTCCCGCTCAAACGGATACCGCGAGTTGGGCATAATGTTAGCCTGCTAAATAATTAACTTATCCACTTGATTGACTAAGGGGATGGGTTGTGGTTGGGTTGGGTTAATGAAATGTGTTCTATTCTCCTTTGCTATTCTCTTTTTGACTTGTGGGGTGTCAGCATTGGATTTTCAAGAAACTAAGAAACTTGCAGAAGGTGGTGACAAGAGTGCTCAGTCCACCCTTGGTCTGATGTATTACAGCGGAGAAGGAGTCCCTAAAGATAACAAAGAAGCCTTAAAATGGTTCAAAATGTCAGCCGATCAAGGGGATGCAGTAGGTCAGTTCAACCTTGGTGTGATGCATTACAACGGAGAAGGTGTCCGAAAAGATAACAGGGAAGCGGTTAAGTGGTATACAAAAGCAGCCGAGCAGGGGGAGGCAATGGCTCAGGCTAACCTTGGTGTTATGTACATGAACGGAACAGGAGTGACACAAGATTACAAAGAAGCGGTCAAGTGGTTTAGAATTTCAGTTGAGCAGGGGGAACCTGTAGCTCAAACGAACCTTGGTTCGATGTACGCTTACGGAAGAGGAGTCCCTCAAGATTACAGTGAAGCTTTCAAGTGGTTTAGGATTGCAGCTTTACAAGGAAATGCAATGGCTCAGTCCAACCTTGGAGTTTTAATTGCTAAAGGAAAAGGAGTACTTAAGGATTACATAAAAGCTTATGCTTGGCTTTTTATTGCAAAATTTAATGGTCAAAAATTAGCAGAAGAGAATTTGAATATCCTTGAGTCTATATTGACTGAAGAGCAGATTGCAGAGTCCCTGTCTCTTTCTCGCGAGATCTATAGACAAATAGAGGCGAATAAGATAGCCTTATCAGTTCGGCAAGAAAATGCTTCATCTCAGTACAGTCCAGAGAATATCGACCACAACGGAACAGGAATATCTCAAGATGATGGAGAAGGAAAACGGGAAGGTTTAGAAGTTGGATGGTATAAGAACGGAAAGAAGAATTGGGAAGGAAATTTCAAGGACGGGAAGGAGGATGGGTTTTGGACTAAATGGTACGAAAACGGGAAGAAATGGGATGAATCAAATTGGAAAGACGGTAAGCAGGAAGGGCTTCGAACAACTTGGTACGAGAACGGGCACAAGAGGCGTCGTGGAAAATACAAGGACGGGAATAAGGACGGGCTTCGGACTACTTGGCACGAGAACGGGCAGAAGAAGTCGGAATCAAACTGGAAGAATGGCAAGCGGGACATGCTTGGGACTTGGTGGTACGAGAACGGACAGAAAGGAGTGGAAGTAAACTTTGATTACGGGAAGACAATTACTGTTACTACATGGAAACCTAACGGTGAAAAATGTCCACTTACCAATGTTAAAGATGGAAATGGTATTGCAGTATCATACAACGAAGATGGATCGGAAAAGAAGCGGGTAACTTTTAAGGGTGGTGAAATAATAGAAGCTGAAGAAAGGAGTGAATCCCCTGTCGAATGGTCAAAGCTACAGGATAGAAATGGGGATGCTTATCTTCCAAATACTGATAAGCCATACAGCGGATGGGCAAAGCAAACCTACGACAATGGAAAGGTAAAAGTGCTGGCTGAATTTACCGATGGGTCGGTTACTCACCTTAAACAATGGCAAGGGAATGGCATTCCTAAGTCGAACATTGAATATTTAAAAGGAAAAGTGAGCCTAAGTGATGTGCCGCTTAAAGATTCGTGGCAAAACTTTTCGCTTCATCACGGGCTTGTGACCTATTGGTATAAGAACGGGCAGAAGTCGTCGGAAAGAAGTTACAAGTACGGCAAGTTTGACGGTATTTTGACTAAG
Source organism: uncultured Verrucomicrobiota bacterium (assembly GCA_902618175.1). Classification (GTDB taxonomy): domain Bacteria; phylum Verrucomicrobiota; class Verrucomicrobiia; order Opitutales; family Seribacteraceae; genus Seribacter. The sequence continues at coordinate 9,491 of CACMZN010000033.1, read as the reverse complement.
TGGTACGAAAACGGTCAGAAGTCTTTTGAAATGAACTTCAAGGATGGCACGAAGGAAGGACTTGCGATCTTGTATGACGAGAATGGGCAGAAAAGATTTGAAGAAAACTACAAGGACGGCAAGCTCATGTCTGCCGAAGCTTGGAAACCCAATGGCGAAAAGTGTCCCTTGACCAATATTAAGGAAGGTAATGGGGTTATGGTTCACTACAGCGAGGACGGGACGCAAATGCATCGCATGACCTACAAGGACGGGGAAGAGTCAGAGACTAACCCTCCTCCTGCTCAAACCCGATAATCTCCTCGTCGAGCCACTCGTCATCCGCTTTAAGGCTTCTTATGTCTCGATAAGGTAGAAACAGTCTTTACTGTAGTACCAAGCTCTTTCTTCGTCTCAAAGGATTCTCTTGTTATGTCAGCAAGATTGGCGATTAGTCTACTGCTGAACATTTGCACCATGTTTGCATCATGCAAATCTCTACGCATCCTCTTTGGATCATGTTCCTCTGCATTAATCTTAATCTCTCGCTTTACTTTCTCTGCTTCCATTCTTAAAAGGATATAGAATGAGACGCTGTTTTGGTAATGCTCGAATATATTCGACTTAAATTCCTCAGAAACTTCTTCTTCCGTCTTTGCCATTCATTCTTTTCTTATGCTTCTCCTTCCTAGGCAAGACCTTTGTCTTGACCTTGTATGGTCGAGACTTGGTGAAAAGAAATAGATTAGGGTTATTGATAAGTTTGGGCAAGGGCAATGATCGGTCAAACCTACAAGACGTCTTTGTCATGAAAACATTCAACCAATGGAAAATTGATAATCTAAGTGAAAATCCCAATGATGAATATCTTAGACTTGATCCACTTGTTGAAAAATTTAGTACCCGCATGTCAAAAGATCTCTGTTTCGCCAAAAAGGACGATCCATAACTTTTACTCCCTCAGATGAAAAAACTCCATTAATTAATCAGGGAAATTCTTCTACATTTCAATTTGAAGAGCGGAATATAAACGAATCTGCATTAGGATTCCATCAATCCAAGTCAATCAAACAGATTGAGGTCTTAAGCAAGAAACTTGATAAGCTTTATGGTGTATTGAACCTACGGAGCAAAGCAGATGGTCTCCTCGTTAAGCCTCTCCTCCATTGCCTTCAGGAAATAATGAGGCGGTTAAGTTTTCAGGAGTGACTTGAATTCGTATTTTCTCGGTTGTAACAGGTGGTTCTGCTAAGAGATTGGAATGGTTATCCGAGTCATCTTATTCATTCTTTTGTCACTTTTTCTTTGGTCTGTTCCAGACAAATATATGTGGATTTTATGGGTATCTTTCGGTATAGCTGTCGTGGTTAGAATACTGTGGAAAAAGCATTGATCAGATCGGTAGATGCAAATCTTAAAAGAAAAATTTACGAAATGGCCGTAGGTGAAATAAAAGCATTTGTACCATTGCCAGGTCAGACGGAATATGCACGGGATAAAACTAATTCGGTACATACATCATTAACCTCACCTGAAAAAACCTAGCACATCCAGCACCAACTCTCTCCAATCTAAAATCCAATAAATTTTTGTTACGCCAGTCGACGACTGCTCAGTTTAGCCTGTCTTACATCGCCAATGGAAACCCTCTTCCATATTGCGAAATGAGACAAAGATGCTTATTCAAAATTTTTTTTGGATTTATTTTTACTTGGTCGCCATAAGGTTTTTGTTTTAAGGGAATGGGATATGAAATCTGAAGAAAAGCATGCAACATCCAGTTCAAATTTTCCCAAGGTGGTTACTTTGGGCACTGATAAAATGAAGGAAAGTAAAAAATTGTCTGCCGAGGAAGAACTTCAAAAATCCTTGCGGGAGGGAACGCTTAAAACTGCCCAAAGACTTTCTCCCGAAAGTAGAATACCCAGTGGTGATCCGACAGTACAAGCCAAGGAATGATCATGTTTCTGCTTGGACTGCAAAAGAACGAAAAATTTTTTGAAAAGTGAATCATTTGATTGAACTTGCTTAAAATTCCCACCTTTGTTCGAACTTCAATACTTGCAGAAACTTCATCGGACCAATTTTTGTCCAGGTAACCTGAACCTACGGAAAGAAAGGCTATCGCGTTAGAGTCCCCATTCCTCCAAAATGGAAAAAATTTCTTCAGATCGGTTGAGCTTTCCGACCCATTCCTTAGGCAATGCTTGCAAACCGATTCTGGCGCCTATCCAACTGCCGATCATTGCGGCGCGCCCGGAGTTGTCACCTCCCGCCCCAGCAGTCTCGAGAATGGCCGTTCGGAAATCCTCGTTGTGCTTGGCTGTTGCCTGAATGGCGGAGGGGAAACTGCAGATAAGTGGGCAACTTTGGCCAAGAACCTCAGTGGCTTGTAGAGTGCTCTTGTGTTTCATTTGAAAAGCCTCCTTGAGCTTGCGGCGTACTTCCCGATCAAGCTTGTCTCCTGAGTCGAGTTGTTCCTCTACATGATGAAATGCACTGTGCAGATCACGACCAGAAAGTATTTCTAGAAGTAAACGAGTGTGTGCTCGGCAGTAGGCGACTGCCCGGTCGTTGTTTTGGCGAACGCGGGTGAGAATTTCAACATGTTCGAAGATTTCTGCCCGATCTTTTGGGAGGCCCTCCTTTCGGGATACGTAAAAGGCGATAAGAACAGCAAGAACGGTGATTGTCGCCAATTGATCATCATCCGCTCCCTCCTGGAAATCGTAGGGTTCATTCGAGACATCCATATGACTCTTGTAGTTTTCAATTGTTCCACGGGTAGCAGAGTCAAAATAGCCTGAATATCCCTTGTTCGGATCCATTTTTTCGACGAATTTCAATCCGAAGTCGACGACATTGAAAGTTGTCTCCTTGGCAAGCACTTCAAGCAGAATCCAGGCTGCGTCGCCGTAATGCGTAGGATCCCCAGAAAGTTTTCCGGCATGATAATGACCTTCTGCGGGTACTTCGAAACCCTTCAATCCTCCAGGATGGGCGGCTTCAATGTCTTTGGTGTTGTAAATCCAATGAACGCCAAGTGAAGCGGCATCTCCGAGAAATTGTCCAAGAACCATTCCCTTCAAGCGATCTTGCAACTGTATATCCATAAGAATCAATAAGACGGAGTTTACGAATTCCGCAACTTGTTTGGAGTTTGATTTGAAAATATCAGTATTTTGTAAAAATCAATTTTTTACTCCTTCAGCCAATCCGAATGGAAAAAACTACAAGAAAAGAAACCTGTTGATCTGAAAACAATTTGAATACGGAGTGGGAGGTAGGGTTTGCGAAGTGGTAAAATTCTAGATCACCAGTTACAAAATAAATTTATGATCTTTAAATAAAGCATTCTCAAAAAAAGAGGAAGATTTTGACATCGCCTTCTCCAAGCCAAAGTATCTTTTCAAGCAATGTTTGAATACCAGAAACAAGATTGTCTATTAATTCAACAGGAAGGATAGAACTGATATTGCAATCCCTTTTTTTAGATAATGCGAAGATAAATAAAGACAGCAAAGATACCGACGAACTCATGCGAAAAGATGAATGTACAAATGTAACTTTTCTGGCTTGATGCAACTATCGAAAGATTTCATTCCAGATAGTTGGGCGATATGGAAAACTTCCAACGAATGGAATTATTCGCCTTAGTATTTAAAACTGCCTGAATTTAAAAGGGATAATGAAAAGCCAGTGAAAGAGTTTGAATATGTAGGTTCTTTCAAACACCATTTGAGAGTAACGATTTAAGTATTAGGTCTTATTGAAAATTCTCAAGATGTATGAGAAATGACCTTTTGTATTGCTTTGTGAATAAATCATCATGGAATTAAACGAGCCTTTTGTAATCCAGTATAAACAAGCGAAGTATTCAAAACAGGTTCGCTATGCACCGAAGAAGCCATAGTAAATGGTTGCTTTAGAATAAGTGCAACGACTTCCATTCACAGTGTGAGTGGACTAATCTGAAAATTTAATCAGGAAGTAGGCTTTGAAACGCTCTCTGGTTCCATGCCATCACATTTGTCACAAGCGGAACAGGGCGAAGAATTTTCAGTTTCTTGTGCGCTAATTTCCATGCTTTCGCAGGAGCAGAGTAATGTAATTAATATTGATGTTATAAAAGCTTTCACAGTAAGAAGTATAAGGGAATTTGGAGAGCAGTCAAATTATTGGATCATTGATTGGGTGAAAAAACATATAATAACAATATGAATATGAAGGCAATCATGTGTTGTATTCACCTTTGTGAAGTAAGCCATATAGATAGTAAATATTCAAAAACATACTCGGAAATACCTTACGACCGTATTCATTGGTCGAATGATAATAAACAGTGAAAACATACCAAACATGTTACCGCGATGAACGGTAAGAGTGCGGTAATCACACTTAGTTGATGGAACTTATAATAGTAAGACCAGTGGTGGCGAATGTCATAATGACTGCGACCATAAATCCAACTATTTTGAAACATTGATTATCGTTAAGCATACTTCCTTAACGACTCCATGTGCATTTCGGATCAAATTCTTTTAACTATTTTTTTGTGACAGTGAAAAATCGGCCGAATTTTTAACTCTAAATTTCTCATATCGACAAAAAGATTAAAGTTCTTCATTCTAAGTAATCTCGTATCTTTCCCATGCTTTTTAACCAACTGCATTCGAAATAGTCATGCCAAATTTTTACAACAACTTCGTATTCGCAAATCCAAAAAATTTGGCAAATTTCCGCATAAAACATTCGTTTTTTTCCTAATCTGTCAGAAACCAAGCAAGAAGCCAATATCGGAAAAGGGAACAAATTCTAGAAACGAGAATGCCGAGCTGAAAAAAAGCAAGTGAAGAGAATAATCGTTAGGCATCCTACACAGTACCTGTTTTAGTCGCCGGCCCACCCCCAAGCCATCGCCATCTTTAATTTGATTCAAAAGCCCGAAACACAAAATGTGCAAAGAACAAGGAAACAAGGAGTATGAAGCAAGCCTCTGACTTTACGCAGAATAAAGGCCATACCCATGCCGATCATAAAACCGGCAATGGAAAGGAGCCCTCCGATCCTTTGAGGGGCTGATCGGTCTGGGTGTCTCGACCGACCAACTACTCTGCCCATAACAAGAATATACTTCCGGAAAGCCAAAATAAAACTCCGCCATAACGGTCATCGAAGTCAGGATGATCATCCCATGCCATGCGTACAGCGCTCCCTGCGACAAGCAGTAAGGCAGATGCAAAAATGAGGATCATTGATAGCTTACGAGTGTGAGGATCCATATTGGGCAATTCGAAGACTTGGGGCCTGGCCTGCGGGAGGCAGAACTTCGATCTCCAAGTGACATTCGGGCTGACTGACAAAGTCGATCTTAGCGGCATCAAGTCGGAACTCAGCCTTTACCTCGCACCATTCCCCATCCGTTCGCTTCACTATAACCTTAAACTTGGTCATTTACCGATTGACTAGTATGTGAATTTCCAAAAAACCAATCTCAAAATGCAATTTGAAGGATCTGAAATTGTATTCTTTTTACTCAGGTAACAATCGAATGAGAGGAAATGGGAATCCAGTGAACTCATCATGGATACGAATCGGATTTGGATTTCTGAATTGCTTGGGGATGATTGAACCCGCTACGATTGAAATAAAGACATGAATCCAACTCCAGCCTTTCGCTTTTGCCCGATGATGTTTCTACAGTTTTTCATCTGGGGCGTGTGGTATGTTCCCATGTGGACCTTTTTGGAGAGACTGAACGTAGAGTCAAACTTACGGGGCATCGCATATGCTTCAACCGGGCTGGCTGCGATGATCTCTCCCTTAATTGTAGGAATGATCGCAGACCGATATTTTGCCACTCAGAAGGTTTATGGATTACTCCATCTTTTCGGAGGGGTGGCTCTGCTTTTGGCCGGGCAGGCTGAAGATTGGAATTCCTTTTATCCCTTTCTTCTACTTCATTTAATTTGCTACATGCCCACTTTGGCTTTGTCCAACTCCGTTTGCTTTCAAAACATCAAGGAGCCGAAAAGAGAATTTCCACCAATCCGAATCTTTGGAACAATTGGATGGATCGCTTCCGGCATTCTGGTTGGAAGCAGTTTCTTTGCCGATGGATCCTATCGGTTGGTTTGGCCTGTTTTTCTTGGGGGAGCAGATCCGTCCATCCAATGGGAATCTATCGCTTCCACTTCAATGACCTTTCAAATTGCAGCCTCCGCGTCTTTCATTTTAAGCCTGTATGCCTTTACTCTACCGAATACGCCTCCGCAACTACGCGCAGAAAAAATATCATTGAGAGATGCGCTTGGCTTACGGGCCTTGAATATGATGAAGAATCGTTCCTTCGCGGTATTCAGTTTTTGTTCCTTGCTGCTTTGCATTCCTTTATCCTTCTATTTTCAATCGACCAATGGTTACCTCAAGGAATTGGGGATTGCCAATTCGGAGGGTGTTATGACCTTAGGTCAACTTTCGGAAATTTTCTTTCTGCTCTTAGTGCCTTTGTTTTTCCGAAAGCTGGGTATCAAAAAGATGTTGCTGATCGGCATGGGTTGCTGGGTTTGCAGGTATGCCTTGTTTTCGCAGGCCGACCATCATACTCATGCCTTTCTCTATATGGGAGTTCTGCTGCATGGGATTTGCTATGATTTTTTCTTTGTCACCGGGCAACTTTACGTTGATGAGGTAGCTCCAAAAGAAGTCCGCTCGAGCGCTCAGGGATTCCTTGCATTTGTTACTTTGGGTGTGGGTATGTTTATTGGTGGCATACTGAATGGATGGTGGAATGAAATACACTCAGTAGACGGTATCATGAATTGGCCAATGATATGGTATTTTCCAGGTGTCTTAACGATCTTGGTCATGATAATTTTCGTGCTTTTCTTCAAGAACGAAAACAGCAACCAAAGCCCCAAACAGGTCTGAGGACAGTGAAAATTTCTTAAACGAAGACCTGTTTTGCTAATTAAGCAAGAACCAGTTTGCCTGTGGACTCGATTTGATCCATCATGAGACTCATTTCCTGACGCAATCCGCGGAGGTTGGATCTGGAAAGCTTGATCTTTTCTTGTATGGCAGTTTGGAGTTCGTTGTTGATTTCACCGAGTCGATCGCTGGCAGATTCAAGAGATGCTAAAGTTTGTTCCTTAAGTTCATTGGCCGAATCAGCAACAGCATTTTTGAACAGAGAAATCTGATCGTCAAGTTGGCGGTTCGTTTCACGAGCTTCTGCCAAGAGAATCCTTTCCCTTGCCACCATCTTGAGGTCTGAGGTCAATCCAACTTTGGAAAGAGACCAAATGATCCACTTGGAAGGATCAAGCTGCCATGCTTTTACACCGTTCCTGTAGTCCCATTGAAATTCGTGGTGGTAGTTGTGGTATCCCTCACCCATGGTGAAGATGGCTGCGATCCAGCTATCTCGGGCGCTGTGACTGGTGGAATACGGACGACTGCCAATCATGTGACAGAGGGAATTGATGCAAAAGGTTGCATGTTGCACCAAAACAACCCGGGCCACTCCTGGAATCAAAAAACCACCAAGCGCGCCACCAATGGGTGAGAGGTTTCCAGTTTGCAATGCATACAGATAACCAATGAGAGTGGGTACGCCAAAACTCACGGAGAATGAAATCAAATGAACCCATTTGTATTGCCACATTACCATTTGATCTTTCCTCAGATCAGCAACGTTGTCGAGGGGGGGTTCTGGTTTCAGTTTGAATATGAGCCAACCGACATGTGCCCAAAAGAAACCCTTGGAAATGTCATATGGGTCGTCATCGGTATCAACGTGCTTGTGGTGCTTTCGATGCTCGCTGCTCCACCACAAAGCGGCATTTTCGAAAGCAGCCGCTCCAAATAGAAGCACAAACATCTTTACTGGCCATTTCGCCTTGAATGCCTTGTGAGAAAAAAGACGGTGGTATCCGACAGTAATGCTCAATCCGGTAGCAAGATAAAAGAACATGAAAACTCCAAACAAGAACCAGTCCCATCCGTATGTCCAAAGGTACCAAGGAACGGCGGTCAAGGTCAGTATGCCCGTCGTAATGAGAAACCCGCTTGTAATCCACTCTACTCGTTTAAATGGTATGTTCTTAAACATAATGTTTTTATCCTATCAACTTGAAGAACAATTACCAATCTTTTTTCTTTTATGAGTTGACCCGAAGGTGTTGGGTTTGAACACTTTGGTTTTTCCGTAGTTTTTAAACCCATATGCAAATCATCATGAGATTCGTTTTCATCACACTCTTTATTTTGAATTACCACTTTGCACATGGTGGGAATCATGAAATTCTGCACTTTCCGGGAAAAGATGGTCCAGGCAAAGGCAAATGTATCCTTTTGGTATCAGGAGACGAGGAATACCGAACTGAAGAAAGTATGCCCATGTTGGCTAAAATACTATCCCAAAAGCATGGATTTGAATGTAAGGTTTTGTTTGCTTTGGATAAGACTGCAACATACCTGGATCCAAACAACCAAGAAGGAGTGCGTGGTTGGCATCACCTCGAAGAAGCGGATTTAATGATCATCGGAACTCGTTTTCGTCGACCGAATAAAGACGATGCCAAATTCATCACTGAATATTTGAATGAGGGCAAACCCGTGATCGGCATTCGCACGTCCACCCATGCGTTCACTGGAGATGGAAGTTTTGGGGGTGAAATTTCCTACGGTGAGTTTGGTCCACTCATAATTGGAGAAGGCTGGGTCAATCATCATGGTAAACACAAGAAAGAAGGAGCACGCGGTATAGTGGAAGTCGAAAATGCAGCTCATCCGATTCTTAAATCCGTGACCGACGTCTTTGGTCCTTCCGATGTATATGGAGTACGCAGACTCACCGCACAAGACACCATCCTCATGAGAGGCGCGGTGACTGTCTCCCTAGATCCTGAATCATCGTTCGTAAAGGAGAAAAACGACCCGATGCAACCTCTTGCATGGCTTCACACTTACCGAGCTCCAAATGGCGAAGAAGGGAAAACTTTTTGCACGACTATGGGTGCATCCGTCGATTTTGTAAGTGAAGATTTGAGAAGAATGATCACAAATGCAACTTATCACTTGTTGGGAATGAAAGTACCCGCACATGCGGACGTTTCCTATGTTGATCCTTTCTATCCTTCCTTTTACGGATTTATTCGAGATAAGGAACACTGGCCTTCCCTGCAAATGAAGCCTTCGGATTACGGCCTGGGCAAAAGTCCCTGCGCCCCCGATCCTAAAGGTGCACCGGATTGGCCTTTCCGCGACACACCGAAGAAACAAACAAAGCTTTAATTATCTTTTTCTTCTTGTTCTGCTTCAAGTTTGGTTTTTTCGGCAAGTCTTCGATAGCGTCGTGCTTCCTGAAGATAAATGGCCCGTAAGTTTTGCTCGTGCGTTCCCATGGCACCCACTCCGAAAGCCGGTGATGAGTAGGGTGCGCCATTAAGCTGTGTATCAGCTATAGCTTCGTAGGAACGTGCCCATTTATCATAGATTTCAGCTCGTTC
>CACMZN010000032.1 GCA_902618175.1 uncultured Verrucomicrobiota bacterium | reverse complement strand
GAGGTGCGATGCACTATCTCTCAGATGGATTGAAGGAAATGAAACTCAAGCAACTGGGTGGGTTGTTGGCCGGACTATTTTGTATTTTGTGCATTGGTGCCTCTTTTGGTGGAGGAAATGCGTTTCAAGTGGTTCAATCAATGGACTTAATTAAAACAGTCATTCCCGCACTCGAAGAGTTCCCCTGGATTTACGGAGTCTTCATGACTTTATTGGTTGGGCTCGTTATTATTGGGGGTATTAGAAGTATCGCATTGGTTGCTTCACGAATTGTTCCCGCAATGTGCGGGATATATCTTATAGCATGCCTTGTAATTTTATTTATTCATTTTGATGCAATTCCTAGAGCTTTCTTTCTCATTTTTGAAAGTGCTTTTTCCTTCGATGCCGGAGTAGGTGGGTTTCTTGGAATTTTAATTATTGGCGTAAAACGGGCCGTGTTTTCCAACGAGGCAGGAATTGGGTCCGCGGCAATCGCTCACTCCGCTGCAAAAGTATCGCATCCCGCGGAAGAAGGCATCGTAGCATTACTTGAACCATTTATAGATACGATCTTAGTTTGCACAATGACTGCTCTGGTAATCATTATTACCGGCGCCTACCTCGACCCCTCCAACAGTTCTCTCATTGCCAATGACCAAGGGGGTGCTCTGACTGCAGCTGCGATGAAGAGCGTAATCCCATGGTTTCCATATGTACTATCGGTGGCAGTGTTTCTTTTTGCATTTTCAACCATGATTTCGTGGTCCTATTATGGGGAAAGATGCTGGGTCTGGCTATTCGGAGACCGTAGTTCTCTTACTTATAAAATCGTATTTTTAACCTTCACCTTTCTTGGCTCTATCATAACGGCCAAAAACATCTTAACCTTCAGCGACTTAATGATTCTGGGTATGGCGTTCCCAAATATTCTTGGCATGCTTCTGTTGAGTGGAAAAGTGAAAAATGAATTAAACCACTACCTGAAGACTCGCAGTGTCGTTTAAAATACAAAAAAACTTTCAAATCTATTTGACAAGCATACTTACATCCAGCGAGAATTAATGCATAATTCTGTTCTTACCACTTAATACCTCTTTTAATCATGGACGAAGATTCAGTAAATTTATCCGATTCCGATGAAGCTAAAGCTTCAATCACACGTTTACTAAAAGTTATAGAAGGTTGGGCCACTAAAGAAAGTCAAAAAAATGAAATTGAATTAACTGCATTTGGTGCAGCACTAGCATCGGGGATAATTTCTTTTTCCGATTTTTCTTCTCGGGATTGCAGAAACTGCAAGCAACTTATTGGAGCGATTTCAAGAGTGAAACAACATTTGGAAAAAGAGCATAAGAAGTTCGACTCTGAAATTGATAAGATGCACATAAAATTTGCTCAGGAAATGGAAGAGCTTGATTTAAAGATCATTCGCGATCGTAAAGAATTCAAAAAATACCTGATTTCTTTGATTTTTGCTGAAGAATACAATAAATTAAAAAGTGAAGTTTCTAATATTTTCGAAACATTAGACGCCAAGTCCAAATACGAGTCTTTTTAGAATTAATTACATTTACTGTTTCATATTTACTGCTATTACAACTTCTTTTTGGTTCATTCGATTTTATTAGATTTTTCGAAAAACCTTTTGCAAATTTCATTTGAAAAATCGTAAATCCTGTTAATCTAATTGGTCAAATAGACGACAGTTAGTAGCATTTATCCCTCATGAATAGAATAATACTCCAAGGAATGCATGAAATTATTAAGTGTAGAAAATTAAATCCCTGAAACTTGTGAGGAAGACTCAACCTTGAATCTTTCAACAATTACAATTCCGAATTTCCAATTGTATAAAAATTTTACCACACCAGAATTGTTCATGTTGTTTTCAAACAAAAATCAACCATTCCTTTGATTTTTTAAGCGAAACAGGGGAAAAGCAAATTCTAAGATTGATTATGTTGTCAATTCCAACATAGCGATTATAAATTGAATCTGAACGCTTCCTTTGCGTAAAATTTGTTCGGTGTGTAGTTCTAAATTCTAAATGTCTAGTGGCGATCTCGATGCTCAAGCAAAAGAATAATGCTAACAACGATTTCAGGACCTTAAATGGTATCTGCTATTGAAATTGTAATCAATTGATAGTTGAAGACACCAGTGCTTAGCTTGAAACTGAGACTCTTTGGTGCTGAATCAGTACAGTTATTTAAACAACCCTGAAAAACAAAAATCAAAAATTATGAATAAAAGGAACGAAATTGGAGTCAAAAAGTTGAATAATTTAAACATAATTCTTGGGTTGTAATGTTATTATAATAACTTGAAAAAAAAGTATTCATCTCAACCATGCTCTGAAAAAAAACTTTTCTGCTCGTAATTTTACCGCTCTTGCCGAAAACGCCAGTACCCATCACTCAATAGAAAAGTAGGTATGACATAACTATTATGTAAGTAATTTTTCACTTAAACTTAACCATCAAGATAATTTCATTTTCAAAAAACTTCTGATCAATTGGCGACAAAAAGCCTAAATTTTCTCCACCAAATATGAATCGAAGGAACCAACATGAGCTCATTCTTTTATAAACTTCAAAAGTTGATTTGCTTTATATCAATCTACGAATTTGTAATGATAAAAATTTTGGACTAAATGCCTTTTTTACCAAAATGTGCCAAATTGGTTTTTTTCCTGTTGAATGTTCTCGTAGGTTCCTGCACGACTGTCACTTCTTCTCTCCCCCACCCTAAATCGTTGATCGATCAACGAAGATCCAACATGGATTATATTGAACTGCATGATCTCATTGAAGATGTCAAAATTGGGATGATCAAAAACTTCAAAAATAAGAAAATGCTTATCGTGCAGTCGCCAAGAAAGGAACACATTCATCTTAGAAGGATTGATCTCATTATTCGTAAACGAATTTCAAATAGTTATTTAGCCGGAATCTTGAATGTTGAAGAAAAAGTCGACTTGTTGTCGAAATGCGAAAATCTTACAGAGCTTTTTCAAAAGCAAAAAAAAGAAATCCTTGTCAAAAGATTTCAGCTTGGTTTGCAACGCTGAAATTTCATAGTTCGAATTGCAAATGTTATTGAATGGTTCTATTCTTTAATTGCTTACAAGAACACTTTTCTAGCTTACAAAATCTTGACCCTCAGTGTGAAACACCAAAACAAAAAAGTAGCTGTTGTATTGTCTGGTTGCGGAGTTTTTGACGGGACTGAAATACATGAAGCAGTTCTCACCCTTCTATCCATTGAAGAGAACGGTGCTTCCTGGCACTGCTTCGCTCCCAAGATTTCTCAAACGCATGTTGTGGATCACGCCACTGGAGAAGTTATAAAAGATCAGACTCGCGAAGTTTTCTCTGAAAGTGCAAGAATTTCTCGAGGAACGGAAAAACTTTCGGATTTGACTGAGTATGATCCCTCTAAGTTTGATTGTTTAGTGTTTCCAGGCGGGTTTGGTGCTGCAAAGAACCTTTCTGACTTCGCCTTCAGAGGTTCAGAAGGGACTGTCCTAGACTCAGTTAAAAATGCCGTAAAATGCACTCACTCTGCAAATATGCCTATTGGTTTTATTTGCATCACACCTGCAAGTGTTGGTGCCCTTACTTTAGGTGTGAAAGGTATTAACATGACGATTGGAAACGATTTGCAAACTTCACAAACCATCGAAGCATGCGGTGCAACTCATCAAGAATGTACGGTTGATGACGTCATAATCGATCAAAAAAACAAGATAGTGAGCACACCTGCATATATGCTTGGACCTGGAGTTTTGGATATTCGCAAGGGAATTGAAAAGCTTATTTTAAAAATTCTACTCATGGCTTGAAGCTGAGATAACACACGTACTCTCATCAGAAAGTTTTTTTATAGGTAAGAAAAGCTGATGTAGCCAAACACAACCAAGCTATCATTAAGGTGGTTCCACCTACGGGTGTAAGATATAACAACTTGGGTATTTGCAAACCGATCGAAAAGTAAATGCTGAAACTAAAGAGTAAGGTACCCAAGATGAAAAGAAATCCGCTCCATTTGTAAAATTTTGTTTTCAGAAGAGAGTTTTCAAAGAATTTACTCAAGCCTATCAGACAAATGACAACTGAATTGACTTGATTGTACCGAAGTGCGGTCATGATTTGTCTGAATTCTTCATCCGTAATGTTGGGCCTCAGTCCATGTTCGGAATAAGCACCAAAAAGAACAGAAAAAAAACCCAGCAGAGCACCAATTAAAAGAATCATTGAATAATAGTATTTTAATGTTCGTAAATAAACGATCTAAATAGCATTCGTAATGAATTAAAAATTTTTTCAAATTGTCATTGGGAATTTTAGAGTAATTTTCCAAATGAATCTTATTCAAAACCTACTTAATGCTATTGGGGTATAAACGGGCAATTGGGTTACATTCTCTAGATGTTGAAATGCGGAACTACGATCCTACGCGATGGCACAAAGTAGGATGAGTTAGAAAGTTGGAAAACGGAAAAAACATAGGGCAATTTAAGTGATATAAAGTTGAGAGATTCCAACTACAATATTAGAAGTAAGGATGGTAGCAATAATTTCATAGTAGTTAAATTTTGTGGTAGGCAATGCTTTTAGATGCACTCTTAAAAAGTAAGGCTACGGGTCAAACCCGTTTAATAAGCTTTCCGAATATTGCCACAAAAACAATCACAGAGCTTCCAATGCCATACTTTGCCTAAGCAAGAAAACTGCTCAACTTTCAATATGCTTTATTTTAATTACGCAGAACTGTTCTTTGCAATATTCGGTTTTCCATGGATAAATCAGATGTAGTTTTGAGTGTAATCAAACTCCCTTGGTTGAGGTTTTAAATCTTTTCAGATCAAAAAAACCGACAATTAGAATTAAAAAGAATACAGGGAATTGATAGTTAGTTGGTCAAGATCGGCCTCCAGTTCAGCGATCTTGGCATCAACAATCGTGTAATCTACACCAACTACGAGGTTATCATTAACATTAAAGTTCAAGGAAATACTGAACTTATCGCTGTCACCATTACCCATAGGGGTTTCCAGATCTTCATGGGAGTAAAGGAGTCCGAGACCGAAAAGATCATTGACCTGCAAGTGTCCCAAAAGAGCAATATCCCAAACGTCTGTATCAAGGGGATTAAGCATCATGTAATCATATTCGAACATTGCTGTAAATCCACCGGTTTTGAACTCGATACCCGCGTTAAACTGATTAATGTCGTCAGATGAGTTGGGTACAACCAAAGCCATTATAGACCCAATGCTTTCAACAGACTCATGGGCAAATCCAAGCCTTAAGGCAAGAGCCTCGTTCAGATATGCCGAAGCTTGTAAATCTATGCCAAAATCTCCATCTGCCATATCTGGCATTTGATTCCAGATCGATTCAGTTAAAGCTACAGAAAATTCAAAGGACGAAAATGAAAGATTACCCTTAATTCCGTTGTTATAACTTGTTTTGTAATCATCGCGCAGAAGCATCATTGATTGGAACATGCTGACAGTCGCATTCGAAACAGCAGTCATGAATTCATCGAAATCAAATCCTGGATCGCCTATATTCGTTGAGTCTAACTCACCACTAATCCCGGTTATTGAGACCAACGAATCAAGTGCGGCTTGGTCATTGGTATTTACCAGATCTGTTATTAAATCATATAATTCTAATTGAACAGCGGTACCAAATGATGTACCAAGAAAGCCTTGTTGGAGATGGTAGGTGTTGGAACGAATATATCGCTCATTAACCTCTTCTCCACGAATGGTGCGGTGGGAAACAAATTTGCCAACTTCGACCGAAAAAGAGTTATTGAATCGATGTTTTAAAAACAACTGTTCTGTAACAAAAGCAGATGAAATGTTGGTGTGCAGATGCAAGGAAGTTGCACCATGAGTAAAGTGTGAATCTAGGTCTCCGTATGCTTCAAAACCAGATTCTTTTGACATCATATCCATGATAGGCTCCATCCAAGTTCCAGCAGAAGCACTATCTTGGTCTGTTGCTTGAAAAAATATGTTGGCATGCCCGTTGAGCACAAAATTGTTACCTATCGCAATTCCACCTCTGTCAATGTTTGGATTCTTGCCAAATTCCTTGTTGGATGTCACATTTTGTATGGGATTAATGCTAGGCATTTGAGCGAAAAGTAGATTTCCCCAAAGAAGGGGCAAGGCTGATAATAATATTTTCATAAGTGTAATATTTAATGGACAAAACTACTCCACGATTGTGAGAAGAGATACATTTGGTCAAGCCCTAATCGGCAAAAAAACAGGTTAAATTTCCCTACAATTTGCCTTCCATTAGCTAGCACAAAAACTCTTGTTGCAAAATACTTCGTGAGAGGTGTGATGATATTAACATAGCAGAGAGGCAATTCGCTACGACCCCCGCCCCCCCATCAAATCTTGCCGACACTTTGCCGACACTTTTTTTACAAAAACATTCCAATTTAAGCACTCCTGATCAATTTACTTAAATTTTTACTTTCGTCACACAAGGGTATGAGAATCAAGCTATATTCTCTTTAAATACAAGGGTTTCATTCCATTTCTATTCTCTTCAGAATGGCGCCCCCACGAGGAATCGAACCTCGATCTACGGTTTAGGAAACCAGTGTTTTATCCGTTAAACTATAGGGGCCCTTATCGAGTCGAATAATCAGCCAAACCCAAAGAATTCACAAGCCCGAGGTAACTTGAAACTGATTTAGTCCAGGAACATTGGAAAGAGCTTTGGCGTCTACCAATCCACTGAGCCTTGTTCTTAATTCTTCAGATCCAAGGGTGGATAGATTCTTAAATATTTCCGGATCGGTAAGATCTGGTTTTGAGGCTGAATTTTTGAAATCCGTTCCCAGAGCTAATTCCCAAAAATCACTCACTCCGTCTCCATCCAAATCTTTTCTTTCGGAAGTGAGGAATGGATTCTGACGTCCGAAAATGTCCGTTGAATTATTATCGTAATATTGCTCGAAAGCAGCACCTGAAGCATCTGTTAGAGGGGTAGCATAAAAAACATAGTCAGGGTACTGTCTGCTTTCATACACATATACATACCTAGTGAGAATATTTGAAAGGTTTCCCCATCCGTCCATTACCCTGTATTCAATGGTAATCGTAGTCATATCAAAATTGGTCAACTCACTTTTGTCCAATTCCTCATAATCTACTCCGTCCCCGTTGTTTTCACCAAGAACATCAGGAGTTTTTCCTGGTGAAATTGATGCATCTGCACCGGTTTCGCTTCCATCTTCAGCTAACAACGCAGTACTGAAGCCAAATGTATCTGTCTCCATAAGATTCTGCCAATTTTGTAAAGTAAAATTATTCTTCTCGAACCAACTGTAGGCATGTATGAGGCCAACGCCTTCCGTACATTCGCTCATCTTTTCTCTCGTACTGACTCTCACTATGCTATGACCTTCGCCGATCCCATCACCATCTAGATCAATAAAGCCATTTTTTATATCAAAGTAACCATTCTGGTCTTCAGCATAAACGCCCGGGTCTACAAAATTATAGTCTGCCATTAAAATTCTGTGTTCACCTCCGCCATAGCCAGATGCATTTTTAACGGCGTTCTCTTCACCCTCCGGCTGATCCAGAAATAGGGAATTCACAGCCATTGACCCAGCGCTACCTTCAGGAAACTCTTGAGATGCTAAAAGTTCTTTTTGCTTTGCATCTGCGCTGGAACTTGAAGCGAACCTGAGGAAATCATGAATTTCAGACCTCCCTATCATGGTCAAGGTGGGTGGTTGATAATCTCCGATCTTGAGAAAACGAACGATTGCGTTGCTTTTGTTACCCGATTGATCACTAACATATATAGTAACCTCATAACCTGAGCCACCATCTTGGGTTTCAGGGAAAACTGCGTTCGGAATGTAGGGAGGATCAAAGGATACGTTCCATTTTTTATCTCCATTTGGAAGAGTGGCAGAGAATGACAGATCCTGATCGTAATCGTTGGCATCCTTGGCCGAAAGCCCGGTTAGCATGAATTCCATAATTGATTCCTCAGAACCGACGTCGGGGGAAACAGTAGACAATGAATCCACTAGAAAAGTGGTGTTGGAATCAGAAACTTCAATAACAGGGGGTTTAGTGTCTTTTACAACCAGGCTGCGAATTACAATCTCCGATTGGTTAGATGGTATTCTTGGATCGATGGGAGTGTCTTCAACTTGGTATTCAATGGTGTACCTCTTGTCCAATTCCACTGCATCTATCTCTGCGGAAATAATTTCTCCTATTCCTGCAGAATTAGAATTAATCTCTGCCAGTAAATTGCCCTGCTCGTCCTTGATCTTTCTTTTGATCCTATCCGTTATGGTGCCATCAAGAGCATCTTTTGCACTTAGATTCAGTGTGGCAGTGGCAGCGTATGGGTCATCTGAGTTCGGATCGTAGAGCGTAACGTTACTCCCGTCCATATCGGTGTAACGATCAGTGGAGAGAGTATCTCGACTCGCTTCCACGACAATTTCCAAATTAGTATTTGGTTCTGCCTCAATCCATGGCTTTTCCGAATCGATGAGATATATCGTCTTTGCTGAATATAATTGCAAACCTTCTCCTGAAGCTTGGCTGATTGAATAAGTTACTTTAAAGGAAGCTACCGAATCTTCCGTGGTGGTACTGAAGATAGGACTCATTACGGATGAAAAAACTAGGTCCACCGTTGTGTCGTTTCTTGCATACACCCCAGGATCTTCAAAGATGGTTTCACCAGTTTGCAAATCCTTGATGTAAAAACCGCTGAATAATCCTCTCGTTCTACCTTTCTCATCCAAGGCTGTGGACATATCTTCTGGAGAAGAAATGAAAACTTGATCACTTTCCGCAAAAACATAAATATCGATGTCTGAATCTAGTGTAAGGACAATACTGGAATCGTATTCACCAGCTGAAAAACCTTTCAAGCTTTGCAATTTGCTTAGAAAATCAGTTGGGAATGGATTGTCTGCGTCAATGATAGGGGCGTCATCAAACTGTGTGAGGTTCTCCGTTTCAAGGAAAGTGGTGGAGCCTTTTAAAAAAGAATGACTGATCAACGCAACTTGAGGCGGGATTGTATCAACTACTTCAATCGTCCTTGTTTTTTTGCTGTTGTTTCCACTGCTGTCGGTAGCATCGTATTGAATTTCATACGACCCAATTTGAGAAAATCCATAACTCTCAACTTCTTCGAAAGTAAGTTCTACCTCATCGGCCAAACGAATCAATCTGGTGGTTAAAAAAATGTCCTCAGGTGAGTCATAATTATCTGTCACCGTGACACCCGGGTCAGTGAACGAAGAACCTCCCTGCAATCCTATGAAATTTATTCCCTGATCGCCCTCCTTTAGAGTTATTTCTGGACTCGTGGTATCTACAATTCTCAATTCCCTCTCGGTTTCAGCCAAGTTGTTAAATTCATCTCTGACTTCATATAGAATCAAAATTTTAGTTGAATCATCATCCAAAATATCACCTGATTCGCTCACATACGCATCGGATGCATTCCGATAATTTATCTTTGTGAAATTCAAACTGGTCAGCTGGTCACCTTTCAAAACGCTACTAGTCACAAATTCACTCAAGTTTCGAGGTTGCAATCCTCCACCCAAATCTTTGAAAGCGGTTACACCGGGATCCAAAAAGTCAGTATTCACCTCATGATATAATGGATTGTCACCATGCATTATTATAGTGGGATACTTGAAAGGGGAATTTATAAGTATGATCTCTCTTGAAGCTTCTCCAATGTTTCCGGAGGGATCTTCCAGATAATACCTTATTTGATAAGTGTCATTAACACTATCCTCTTTTTTTGCATCTGATACTATCTCTTCAATGGTACTACTCTCGGCTATCTCAGAGTAGGTTCCATCTTCCATTTGTTTGTGAATGGAAACTACAAATCTACCGGATTCCCATTCCACTTCACCCTCAAGATTATCTTTCGCATAAGCACCAGGATCTCTGAATGGATTGGATGAATTTAAATCAACATACATGGGGTTGGCTCCAAAAACATAAAGTTGCGGTGCAGTTTCATCATAAACCTCAACCCACCGCTTTAATGGATTTGCCTCATTTCCTTTGGGATCGGAGATTTCTTGATACTGGATCTCATAAATTCCAGCTACCTTCATATTGACTTCACCATAAACCTTATTGCTGAAAGTAAGATCGGCAGACCCGTTCCAGTTACGAATTTCCTCAACAGAATAGTAATTATCGAGGATAGAAATGATAGGGATTGGTCGGGGGTTCTCTTCTGGATGGGGATCAAAAAAGGAAACTTCCAATTCATTGGAAAGGTCCGAACCGACGTACCGAATCCCTTCAACTCTCATCGGAGAACTTGAGGAGTAACCTTCATTCAAACTTAGAATCGGAGGTAAATCATCCACGATTCGAACTGTAAATTGTAAGCTTGACGAAACATCTGATCCATCTGGCATCTTTACTTCCCTCAAAGGATAATCACTTACGTACAAACTAACTTGGCTTTCTTGATCAAGAGTTGAATAGTCTACAAATTCATCATTACTTACTTCAACATAGGAAGAAAGAGATTCACCATCATAGAATTTTGCTTGGTAATAAGGATAGTCAGCGTTTTCAACGGAGAGAATTCTAAATTCACCAAGATCTGACTCTGGATATTCCGAAAAATTGGGTTTGACGAGATAATTCACTACTGATTCATCGCCATCAGCAAATCCATTTTTTCCAGAAAAAACAGAGATGGTTGGTTTCGTGACAATGACCTCAACAGTTCTGGCAACCGAATTGGTGAACCCCATAGAATCGGAAACCTCATAATTCAAAGTGTAGGTTCCGGGTATTAAAAGATTCGGCGGATTCAGAAGTGTTGCAGACGAAGATATGTCCGCAAAAAGAAAATTAGTCGCCTCAACACCAGGATCAAGATTTGCAAAATCCTTGTCCATCAGTTCGATTTCTATGTAATCCTCATCAAGCAAAGAAATGTTTGGATAAGTTCCGACCAATTCCTCTGCCATACCAGTCGCTGAATCCGTTCCTCCTGCAATAACGGGTATCGAAGGTGTTTCTACTTGAGGGCTCGGAACGTCAACAGTCACAGCCGATGCAATTTCATCAAAAGTAAAGTCTGAAGACTGGTTTTCCGAATCCTCGATTTCGAAAAAGATTTCTGATGCAAGTTCATGAATGACTTCCCAACCTTCCACACTATCGATGCTATCGGACATTGGAGAAGTGCTGCTTTGTGACCCGCTCTCTCCACTTTCAAGAATTTCGGGGAAAAGAACATCAATTGTCGGAGGAACCGAATCACCGGCAAGGGAGGAGGCATATTTGCCACTTAAATCAACCAACCCACCGGATTGACTCGCCAAGGGTTCACCAAGTTTGCTGGCTGCCACTTGAATGGATTGCCCGGAAAAGAGGCTTATGGAATCACCATTTACTCCAGTGAATGAAATGTCTCCAGATATTAGATTGATCCCGCCGGAAACGTCTCCAGTGACCGTATTGCGAACCGCGACCAATTGAAACATAGTACCTCGTATTCCTGCCGTACCCAAAGGACTGGTAACCGTCATTTCTGATCCTTTCTTAAGCTTTGGGGCTTTCACAATTAACTCGCCGAAGGCAAGATGAGCAAGGAGTTTTGATTCACTCGGTTCTTCTTCCAGCGTTGAGGGCGAACCAATCTCCTCCGATGAAACAACCATCTGTTCATACTTCCTCACGTAGAATTTACTACCAGACTTGACGGTAATCAAAGTTCCATTTGAGAAAAGCAGTCCCACCTTGGATCCTTTTCCGGTCGTGAGAATGGTTCTTTCCATTATTTTCTTTCCAATTGACGAAGGAGTGATCGTTACCTTGAGTTCATCCTCGATAGAAAATGTGTGGGCTTCGCCTTCAACCGAGGCAATGATTATCGAAGGTCTGACTTTTCCGAAAACATAGTTGGATTGACTGCATAAAATGTTGAAACACAAAAAAAACAAAATTGATGAATTTGCTCTAATTCGTGGAAGCATTTGTTCCAAAAGATGGGCTACACTTGACATGAACGAATCTAATCTAAAGCGCAAGACCATGCACCCGCAAGAGATTTTTTGGAGCAAAGAAGTGGATCAGACTCCCGTAAGACTGGAATAATCCTGCGCGTCTAACAATCCTGAAGAATCTATGCTCGAGGTGGGTTTTAATTTAATCATCCAACCTAATCCATACGGATCTTCATTAACCTTTTCTGGAGAATCATTCAATGTCTCGTTCACTTCAATAACCTGACCATCCAGGGGCATGTAAAGATCAGAGGCCGCTTTGACTGACTCTACAACTCCGAAAACCGAATTTTGCTCGAATGCCGAAGATTTGGAAGGCAGTTCAACGAAAGTGACGTCTCCAAGGCTTTCTTGTGCATGATAGGTAATCCCAATGAGACAATTTCCATCCTCTAGTACCTTAATCCATTCGTGCTCTTTCGTGTAAAGCAAACCTTGTGGTATATCTGACATACAACATTAGTTGATCAACATGAAATACCCTAGCAATACAAAACTTACACGATTCCAATTTTTGTTCCGTCGCTCACAATTGCATTTTTGATCACTACAATTATCCCATCACGAACATAAATATTTTGTTCTTCGTCCGCCCAACCATCTTTCATCCCCTTTGGAGAAAGCGAGACTTCCCTACCAATGTGAGCATTTTTATCTATAATTGCGTCCTTCACTTGGGTGCCATCTCCTACTCCAATTTTCACTGCTGAACTGTTCCCGATGACTTCTTCTCCAAAAGTATCGTAAAAATCTGCTCCCATCATCACTACATTTTTGAAATTACAATGGTTACCAACTATAGAGCGGACACCCAACATGCACCTGTCGAATGAAGAACTACCGATCATGCACCCACTGGCTACAGTGGTTTTACGCAATGCACAGTTGCCAAGTTTTGCTGTGGGCAACAAGTCAGGATAGTTGTATATAGGCAATTCCTCATCATAAAAGTCGAACAATGGAATATCCTCGGTGAGTTGAAGGTTTGCTTCGAAAAAAGATCTCACTGTTCCAATGTCTTCCCAATAACTGTCGAATATGTGACAGCGAATGTCCTTTTTTCCAACCAAGGAGGGGATGATCTCTTTGCCAAAATCTGTTGCATCCCCTTCCAGAGCATCCAACATGCAAGGTGCACTGAAAACATAAATGCCCATGGATGCCAAACAGCGATCTTCTTCCTGATTTTGGGACCGAAGCTCGGGAGGAACCAAACGAGAAATTACTTCCGGGTTTGATGGTTTTTCCACAAAGTCAACAATCTTGGAATCTTTTCCGATCCGCAGAAGACCCAAGCCTGGAGCCTCGCTGATTGGAACTGGTTTTGAGGCAATGGTAACTTCTGCACCCCGTCGAAGATGTTCCTCGACCATTTTGGAAAAATCCATTCTGTAGAGTTGATCGCCTGACAAGATTACGAATAGGTCCTCTTCGCCCGCCCCAAAATGAATTAAATTTCTTCTTACTGCATCGGCGGTACCTTGATACCAGTCGTCCCCATACTCAGTTTGTTCAGCAGAAAGAATTTCAACAAAGCCTTTTCCAAAACGATCGAATCGATATGCATCCTGTACATGCCTGTGAAGGGAAGCAGTATTAAACTGACTTAATAAGTAAATCCTATTGTATCCGGAATTTATGCAATTAGATATTGGAATGTCGACCAAACGGTATTTTCCAGCGAGCGGCACTGCTGGTTTGCATCTTAGCTTTGTGAGTGGATAAAGACGGGTTCCCCTTCCCCCTCCCATGATGACACAATGTACGTTTCTCTTCATAATTTCTCGTCGAATAGTCTTGCCCGCAAGTATATAATATTCGTTTCACTAATATGTCGAAATTGAAATACTCTTTCCTGCAATCACAAAAAAACTCTTTTATATTTTTTTCGGATGTCCCTTACCAAATTTTACTTGTCCGTTTGAAGACTTCTTTTCTGCATGAATGAATTAAATTTAGAACCCAAATTTGAAGAGTTCATATCAATGGCTTCTGATTATGACGTGGTTTCGATTCGGGCTGAATTCACAAGTGACACCGAAACTCCTCTCTCTGCTTACGCCAAACTTTCCACCCGAAAGCCGGCTTTTCTTTTTGAATCGGTAATAGGTGGTGAACAAGTCAGTCGGTATTCTTTTGTTGGTTTTTCACCTTGGAAAACCATCTCTTGTGATCTAACTGAATCAACAATTACTGACTCCAACGGACATTCTACTAAAAAAAGCACACCTTCTGATCCACTTAAACTTATCGAGGAACAGATTGCTGGCATTCGATATCACGGTATGAACGATAAACGATTTTCGGGGGGGGCTGTAGGTTTCATCAACTACGAATACTCGAGCCGAATCGAAAGAACCGTCCCAATTGCAAAAAAAAACGAGTTGGGTATTCCCGTTGTGTTTTTTATGATCACTGACCTGGTTTTGATTTTTGATCATGCTTGCCAGACTCTCACCATATGTTCGAACGCAAGAACAGAAGGAGATCTTGGTGATTCTTACTCTTCTGCCCGAAATAAAATAATTGAAACTTTAGAGATTCTCTCGAAACCGAGCAACTTGGAGCCCATTCCACTTCCTAAAGAATCGAAATTAGTAATGCCCGAGGGTAACGTCACCCAAGAGCAATTCGAAAAGCTCGTCGAGAACGCAAAAGAACTCATTCGTTCAGGAGATGTTATCCAGACTGTTCTTTCTCAAAGATTCTCAGCTGATTTTAAGTTCCCTCCGATAAATCTTTACAGAGCAATCAGAGTAATCAATCCGTCTCCTTACATGTTCCTCCTTGAAAATAATGACTATGCCATTGTCGGAGCCTCTCCTGAGGTACATGTTCGTTTAATTGGCGACGAGGTAATGATTCGTCCCATCGCCGGTACCAGACCCAGAGGAGAAAATCAATCTGAGGACCAAGAAATGGAGAAGGACTTGCTTGCAGACGAAAAGGAAAAGGCAGAGCACTTGATGCTTGTTGACCTGGCTCGCAACGACATAGGTAGAGTTTGCCGTCCGGGTTCCGTAAGGGCACCTGAATTCATGTCAATCGAACGTTATTCCCATGTTATGCATATCGTTTCTGAAGTAGTCGGAAAACTGCTTCCCGGTCATAACGCCTTTGATCTCATGCGGGCTACTTTTCCGGCTGGCACTGTAAGTGGGGCACCCAAGGTTAGAGCAATGCAAATCATTGCCGAGCTTGAAGAACTTCAAAGAAGTTCATATGCAGGCGCACTTGGTTATTTTGGGTTTGAAGGAAATCACGATTCCTGCATTGCGATTCGAACCGCGATGATCGTAGATGGGAAAATACATCTTCAAACAGGTGCGGGAGTGGTTGCGGATTCAATCCCCCATAAAGAATATGAGGAAACCATTAACAAAGCCATGAGCATGCTCAAGGCGCTTGCTTTTGCCGGAAAAATACATCACGAGACTCTCAAAAGTAAGGCTTGAATTCCTTTACACAAACCTAGAAAAATTCCTTCCTCGACCCAATACATGCACGGCCAAGAACAAGACTCACTGGACATCTACATTCTACAAATATCAAAAATACCTTTGATCACTGTAGAAGAAGAAGTGTTGTTAGCAAAGAAAATCAGTGAAGGCGACGATCTTGCCCGTGAAAAAATGATAACTGCAAATTTGCGTTTGGTGGTAAAGATCGCCCAAGATTACTCAAATATTGGTATGTCTTTACTGGACTTGATCAATGAAGGAAACATTGGTTTGATGAAGGCAGTTGAACGATTTGACCCTACAAAGGGTGGCAAACTCAGCACCTATGCCGCTTGGTGGATCAAACAATCGATCAAGAGAGCTCTGGCCAATCAAAGCAAAACCATTCGACTTCCCGTGCATATGGTTGATCGAGTAACCCAAATGCGTCGTATCTCAACTCAGATGGCTGAAAATTTGGGCCGTGATCCTACAGATGACGAATTAGCCTCTGAAATGAATTTGCCCGTTTCGAGGGTTTCCCACTTAAAATCCGTAAGTCAAAAGCCAGCATCTTTGGATTCTCCTGTTGGAGAAGATGAAAGATCGACTCTAGGGGAAGTCGTACCTGATGAAAAATCCGTCAATCCTTTGGAAACCTTGCAGTCAAAAAGTGTTGTTGGGGACATAAATGTAGTGCTCAGCAAACTGGAACCTCGTGAAGCTGATATCATACGCCTGCGATTTGGACTGGAAGGAAGAGATCCATTGACCCTCGAACAGGTAGGTGAAAAAATTGGAGTGACTAGAGAGAGAGTCAGGCAACTCCAAGAACAGGCACTTCGACGACTAAGAAAGAATATGGCGAAAATGGAGAAGCAAAGAACGGCAGAAGAAATTGCCGAGGAAAATCGCATAAAACAGAGAACGAAAATACTTCAAGGCATTATGAAGAAAGCACATGAAAAAGCATGATTTTCATATCGCCTCTCATGAAGAAGAGGAAAAAAAGATTGTACTTAACTAATCTGAATTATCGCTGGAAGTAGCCTCGTCAAGCAAGTCACCAAGAGAGGTGGTCAAGTCTTCACCTGCCTCATCATAGGCGGCAACCTCCTTAGCCAAAGCATCTTCATCATAATCAGCGGCCTTGATGCTCAGACCAATTCTTCGCTCATCTTTGTCGATCTTGATCACACGAGCTGATACTTGATCTCCTTCACTTAGAAAATCTTTAATTTTTTCAACTCGATCCTCACTGATTTGACTGATGTGAACAAGCCCATCAATATCGTTTTCCAATTCAATGAATGCTCCATAACCTGCAATTCTGGCTACTTTGCCTTTTATGACGTCACCCATTCTGTAAAGCCTATCAATGTCTTCCCATGGATCCTGCGAAAGTTGCTTCATTCCCAAACTGATACGTTGATTTTCAACGTCAACTTCAACGACTATTGCGTCAACCTCATCACCTTTCTTTACCATTTCACTGGGGTGGTTGATTTTGCGAGTCCAACTCATATCCGATACATGAACCATACCGTCTATACCTTCCTCCAACTCAACGAACGCTCCATAAGAAGTAAGATTGCGAACTTTTCCACGAACACGAGCACCGGGAGGATAATTGTGAGTTGCCATGTCCCATGGATTGATGTCCAGTTGGCGAAGACCAAGTGAAATTTTCTGGTCCTCTTTCTGAATACCCAACACAACCGCATCAACATCTTCACCGACACTAAGAACTTCTCCAGGTTTTGTGATTCTCTTAGTCCACGACATTTCAGTAACATGGACCAAACCCTCTACTCCCTCTTCTAATTCAATGAATGCTCCATAAGGAACCAGATTCACAACTTTGCCTCGAACCTTCGCATTGATGGGAAACTTCCTTTCGATATCGTCCCATGGGTTGGATGAAAGTTGCTTTAAACCGAGAGATACGCGTTCGCGATTTTGATCAATGTCAATAATGCAAACTGTAATTTCCTCACCAGTCTTAACCATTTCACTTGGATGAGAAACCCTTCCCCAACTCATGTCAGTAATGTGAAGAAGTCCATCCAAACCATCCAAATCTATAAAGGCACCGTAGTCGGTTATGTTCTTGACCATTCCACGCCTTGTTTCACCGGGTTTTATTTTCGAAAGAATTTCACGCTTTTTGTCTTGTCTCCGCTCCTCGATCAATTCACGGCGAGACACTACGATGTTTTTTCTCTCTCTGTTAATTTTAACGACTTTGAAATCAAATGTTTGACCAACGAATTGATCAAGGTTTTTGGGAGCTTGTATGTCGACCTGCGAAGAAGGCAAGAATGCATCGACACCAATATTAACAACCAAACCTCCCTTAACCTTGGAACGGACACGTCCTGTGATTACCGAACCCTCCTCGCATGTATTTACAATCTTTTCCCAG
>CACMZN010000031.1 GCA_902618175.1 uncultured Verrucomicrobiota bacterium | reverse complement strand
ATGATTCTGTTAAAACTTATAAATTGCTTCTTGGTGTGCTCCAAAATCATTGCAAACTATGACTGATCAATCATTCAAAGGCTCGATTGATGTAGTTCTTATTTCTACGCTCAGACCAGACTTGCTAAACCTTACTCTCGCTTCTTTCCAGAAGCATTTTCTGGATCAATTTACCGACATTAGAATTATTATTAATATCGACCCAGTAGGTGAGAGTAGCTCATCGCAAGAAGAGCTCCTAAAATTAGTTTCAACATACAGTATTGATATAATTCATCGCACCCCCAGCAAAGGAAATTTCTCGCAAGCTGTGCGTTGGGCTTGGAGTCAGGTTGAATCACCTTTTTTCCTCCATCTGGAGGATGATTGGTTTTTAAAGAAAAAAGTTCTCAAGGGTGCAATCTTGGAACAATTCGGGATGGATGAAAAGCTTGCTGGGATAAGGTTAAATCTTAGTAGAAACCCAAAGAAGCAACCATTGTATTCAGATGGTATAAGCTTAAACCCGAGTGTATTTAAGACTTCGATTATAAAATCTCTTTTAGGTGATTTTGATATTGATAAAGACCCGGAAAAACAGTTCCGAAACCACAGATTACTTAATGATTATAATTTCCTTTATTATGGGAAGAAAAATGAAGGATCATTTGTCATCGACACCGGTAAAAAGTGGCGCAAGGCAAACAGCTTCTCCAAATGGGGAGCTGATGAAAAAACAATCACATGGAACAGAAAGACAAAATGCAGCTCATTTGGTATATTATTATATAATCTAAAATATCGCTTTTTTATTTCTTTGTGGAAAATCATGCTGAATTTTTCTTCCTAGACAATTACTAGTTTTTACCTTTTGAAATGTTTACATAGCACGAGATGTATTCTCGGGCTACTGCTTCCCATGACCTCTCGAAAACTGGAATTGTAGTTTTTCTGCACAGCAATCCATCAGCTTCCGAAACCCACTTGGAGATCGATTCCGCACAGGAGAGGATCGATCCATGCTCGGAATCCATTAATTCACAAGCCCCGCATTCAGAAGAACACAACACCGGAACACCCATGGAAAGGGCTTCCGTTATAACCATCCCGAAAGCTTCTTTTTGAGCTGGATGGATCAGAAGATCTATGGATTCATAGAAAGATTTTCGACCTTCAATCAAACCGAGAATTTCATATCCATCATCGTCTTCTTCAAACATGAAATCAATATCTTCTCCAGTGACCCCTGCTACTCGCAAACGAAGATTCGACCTTTTTTTCCTCAGTGCCCGCCAAATTTCGACCGCTTTTGGAAGCCCTTTTCTTTTCCATTCCTTTCCTATGAATCCAATAATTCCACCTTTGTCAGGAATTGCTTTTCTTTTACTGGAATTGCTTAGCTTTAAGTCAACGCCAGGATAAATGGACCTATGAAGAACTGCACTCGCCTTAGGATGTTTTTTTGTTATCATTTGAGCTAAGTTACCTGAAACGGGAACGATAAAACTTACTCTTTCTCCAAAAAGTTCTCTTCTTTCAAGCTTTTCGTAGAGTATGTGGCGAGGACTGAACTTGTGAAGGAAAGTTTTTCTCCGATCAAAATTAAACGGAGTAGTATGAAAAGTCGTCAGGTGGTGACAACTTTGTCTTTCATGACTATGCACTATTCGATCTTTATCCGGATTTTCAACAAGCCATTGCCTAACTTTTTTTGAAAATCTAAAATGAGAAATCCAATCGGGTTTTCCTGTAATTCCCATTTCGACGGTCCGAATGCCTGTTTGAGCTTTTCTCGAAGCTTCTTCACAAAGTACCAAAACATGCACACCCTGTTGGACCAAACCATGGGATAATTTATAGACGTATTCTTCCATTCCTCCAAACGGACCGAATTTCCTGACTATTTGGATCACCTTCATTCTTAATCAATTTCCATTGTGGGAAAAATCATGAGAATTAATTAATGTTACTTCGGTTAATGTAAAATTGAACTGATCTGTTTTCGAGTCTCTGCCAAGACTTCGTCTACAGATATGTCAGAAATGGAATATCCACCTGAAGGCGGGCATCCGACAGGTTGCAAAATCGATTTTGCTGAATCGTAGAAAGGACCAGTGATCAAAGGATTGGTGGGTCCGTACAAGAATATGACTGGAATGCTTAATGAGTTTGCAAGATGCATCCCTCCACTATCATTACCAATCAACAGGGAACAACTTTTTAATTCTGAAGCAAAATCGCAAAGAGATGTTTTTCCAGTAAGATTGAAGATTTTAGAAGAATTTACTTTTTCAATTATTGGGGCTGAGATAAGGTTGTCATCACGGGAACCATAAAGAAAGATCTCGAACTCACCATGTTCAGCAAGAATCTGCTTGATTAATGAAATCCAATTGTGAAGTGCCCATCTCTTGGATGGATCGTTTGAAGATCCAGGTATAATGCCGATCTTGCAGGGATTTACGCTACTTTTATTGGTAATCAAATTGCCTGAAGAAATTTTTTCAACCATTCCAAAGTGATTCAACATTTTTTCCCACAGCCTTGTCTGATGAAGAGTACAAAGTTCGTGCTCGGTAAGGTTATCAGCAGAATAAAAATGCGAGAGAATGGGTCGTGATCTTTTGGGAAGAAGTAAGCCAAATCTTTGATCTGATCCGGAAAGGATTGACTCCAAATCACCTCTGATGGAATTGGTGAAAAGAAGATAGCATTCCGGGAGAAAATTACACTTCTTCCAAAATTCAATATAATAGGCCAAGCCTTTTTTTTTCGGTAGTGAAAGGTAATCATGGCCAACTTTCAAAAGCTTGAGCAAGGGTATGAATTCTTCCTTGGCAACCAAGGTCAAGGATACGTCGGGTCGAGCTCTGGCTAAAGCGGTGATGAGAGGAAGACACATGATAACATCACCGAGCCAATTGGGAATTCTGATCCAGAAATTAGTTTTTCGAGGAATTTTTCTCTCTGCCATGAGATGATTCCTTTTCACGCTCCATCTGAATCTCTTTTCGGGCCTTGCATGAACCTTCCATTTTCCATGCCCCCACAGCCATTCAGGAAGACCAAAACGATCTTTTCTTATGATTTCCTCCAAGATTTGATGAGCTTTAATGGGAATCTCATCGCATGATTCAAAGGCGATTTCTTCAAGTTCCAATTCAGCTCGAAAAAAACTTCGTCTTCTAGGAAAAACAAAGACAGGTGTGGCGCCCGTATTTGAACATAATAAGCTCGGCAAATTGGTGTAGGAAATCATTCGATCGAAAAAAAGGCTTAGAACTCCTTGATCGCCGGCGTTTTGATCAAAAAGAAGAACAAGCCAATTTCCTGACGACAAATGTTTTTTCGCTTTTAGCAATCCAACATTGCGCGAAAAAATTTTTATTCCCATTGCTTCCCTTGATTGATTGATGGAACGATCGACTGACAAGTTTCGATTCGGTCGATAAATCGCTCCTAGAGAACGTCCGCCCTGCGGTCGAAAAGACGGAGAAGTAGCGAGAGTTTCAAATAAACAAACATGAGGCAGCAAAAACAAAACTGAATTATTTGAATTGCGGAGTAGAGATAATTTTCGCTCCATCTCTGGAGTAATTCCCAAACTTTGTCTCCTCTTTGACTTAGACAAATAACAATACGAAATGCTGAAAAAACCCATCTCAAACATTCTGGCAGCGGCAAGCCGTCCCGACTTAATTAGTTCTTCTTTTGACCAATCTGGGAAAGCGTGAGCGAGATTGGAAAGGAGAATTCTTCTTCGCCTAGAAGGAATCCGTATAAAAAGTCGAGCTAGGCAATTGATAAAGAACTCAAGAAGCGGGTAGGGCATTGTCCCAAAAAGAAATCCAAACATATGAATCAACATCGCCATCATTCCACTTGATAGTTTATAAGAATGGAGATGCTTGCTTTGCAAATCTCAATATGAACATGAAAATCTTGGTGATCAAACCATCTTCACTTGGTGACGTCGTACATGCTCTAAGAGTCATTTCGTATCTTAAGAAAAAGAAACCTAACTTGGAAATCCATTGGATAATCAAAGAGGAACACAAGGGAGTTCTTGAAGCAAGTGGGGAAATCGACAAGTACCTTATATTTCCAAGAAAAATAAGTCTCTTTAAATTATGGTCTTTGAGCAAAGAGCTGAGGGTTGAAAAATATGACTTTGCTTTAGATATGCAGGGGCTTTTCAGAAGTGCCCTCCTGACTGTCATGAGTAGAAGCCAAAAGCGTTTTGGAAGAGCAGATGGAAGAGAGTTCTCTAAGTTTTTTTATCATGGTCTCGGAGATCCAGACAGAAACAAAGTAATTCATGCAATTGAAAGGCTAGTTTCATTTCTCGAGCCGTTTAAGTTAAAAGCAGACAAGGATCCGATGCGACTGGACTTTAGGGAGGCAAAGACGAATTGCCGGTCTGAATATTTACAAAAAAGACTCAAAGAAAAGACCATACTCCTCTTTCCCGAAAGCAGAAGAACGGAGAAAGTATGGCCACGCTTCACGGAATTGTCCAAAGAGATAAACCAATCGAGACTTGGTAATGTGATCATCTGCGGTAAAAACAAGATGAATGATTTCCCTGGCACTTCAGACTTGCGTGGAAAGATTAACCTTAATGAAGTTATCGAATTGATTCGGGGAGCTTCTGTAATCGTATGCAACGACAGTGCTCCTCTGCATTTCGCATCTGCCATGGGAGTTCCTCTTGTGGGCTTGTTTGGCCCGACTGACTCACGCAGATACGGACCCTTTCCTAAGGAAGATCTGAATCAAATGATTCTATCAGCTGAAAGCAAATTAATGTGCGACATTACCGTCAAACAGGTTATGGAAGCCATTCAAAAGACTTTGACCACCTGTGGACAATCCATAAAATGAATTTCAATGATCATGACAGGATGGTTTTGCATTTGCTTTAAACACTGAAATACGAACCTAACTTTTATTCTCCATGATTGATATCAAAATGTTAAGGAAAGATTTTGCATCCTGCAAAGAAGCGATTGCCCGCAAAAAATTCGATTGTGATTTGGATGCTGTCATGAAATTGGATGAAAATCGCAGAGTTGCCATTGCTCTTGCGGAAAAGACCAGAGCGAGTCAGAAAGCGGTGAATTCAGAAATTGCTCAAATGTCAAAAGGAACTCCCGAATTTTTTGATAAGGTCTCTGAAATGAAGGAGATTGCAAATAAGGTAAAAGAACTGGAGTCAACGGCAAAAAAGATCGATGAGGATTTTTTGGATGCATTCATGACCATACCCAATCTTCCGGATTCCACAGTACCTAATGGCAAGGGAGAGCAGGACAACCAAGCGATCTCAACCTGGGGCAATGTGAAGGGTGATTTCCCCAACGCCGTTCCGCACTATGACATTCCTTGGTTTGATCAAATGATTGATTTCCCTCGAGGTGTTAAAGTGACTGGAGGTGGCTTTCCTTTCTATTTAGGGGACATGTCTAGGCTTGTCAGAGCACTCATAAATTACTTTCTGGATGAAGCAGGAAAAAACGGATATGAAGAGGTGCATTCCCCGATTGTTGTGAATGCGGCGAGTGCTACCGCTACCGGGCAACTACCCGACAAGGAAGGACAGATGTATCTTGATCAAAACGAGGAGGTATACCTAATTCCAACCGCTGAAGTTCCGGTGACTAATTTCTTTCGGGATGAAATTCTTTCCGCTGGGCAGTTACCAGTCAAGCGATGTGCATACACCCCATGTTTCCGTAGGGAAGCCGGGAGTTGGGGCAAAGATGTTCGTGGGCTCAACCGACTCCATCAATTTGACAAAGTGGAGCTCGTCAAGTGGACTCACCCGGATGAAAGTTTTCAGGAGCTTGAATCTTTAAGGAATGATGCTGAGAAACTGCTGCAAAATCTCGGACTTCCTTACAGGGTATTATCGATATGTTCGGGTGACATTGGATTTCCGCATGCAAAACAGTATGATCTTGAAGTTTGGGCAGCTGGCCAAAAGCGTTGGCTGGAGGTCTCAAGTTGCAGTAATTTCACTGATTTTCAAGCACGGCGAGCCAATATTCGATTTCGTGACCAGTCTGGGAAACCTAGACCGGTTCATACCTTGAACGGTTCAGCATTAGCCATTCCAAGAGTCCTTGCAGCTCTTCTTGAAAACAACTTAAAACCTGACGGTTTAGTGGATATTCCCGTCTGTCTCCAAACTTGGTTCCCTCAAGATCGCATTGGTTTCCACGGATCAGGCATTATCAAATGAAAGATTTCAATGATTTGGATTGGAAGAAAAAAGCTCGAATGTTGTATGAACTTCATCCGATTCAAACTTGGCACATAAAAACTCAAGCCATTCTCGGCTCCCTTCGTTCGTCTTCTTCTGATTTGCTTGTTGCTTGCTCTGGTGGAGCAGACTCCACTTTTTCCCTACTCTTGTTGTATTCTCTTTTTAAAGAAAAATGCCGCGTCATTCACACGAATCATCAAAAACGGGGTATGGAATCAGACAAGGACGAGGAATTTGTATGTCTTTTGTCTGAACAACTTGGTCTTGCCATAGATTGTTGCAGGCTAGATTCAAAAGTTGGAAATGATGAGGGTTCCCTCCACAGCGCAAGACTTAATCATTTCATGGACTGCATGAAAAGACTGGAAATCACTAATCTTTTTCAA
Organism: uncultured Verrucomicrobiota bacterium; assembly: GCA_902618175.1. Lineage (GTDB taxonomy): Bacteria > Verrucomicrobiota > Verrucomicrobiia > Opitutales > Seribacteraceae > Seribacter. The sequence continues at coordinate 17,691 of CACMZN010000031.1, read as the reverse complement.
GGACACAACTTGGATGACGTCGCAGAGACTATTCTCTGGCGTATTTCCAGAGGATCTGGAGTAGAAGGTCTATGCGCGCCAAAACCAGTAAGTCGCCACGGGGATTTTTTCTTCCTTCGTCCTTTTCTGACAATCTCATCCGTTCAAATCAGAAACTCTATGCAGAAATTAGAAATTCCATATCAAACCGACCATAGTAATTTCTCTTTTAAACACCTGAGAAACAGAATTCGAACGAATACTCTGCCCAGATTGAAGCAAGATGTGGATCGAGATTTGTTGAGAGGTGTCGAAGAAACCAGAAATCAATTGGAAGAAACGGACGAGGCTTTGGATTTCATTGCCGATTCAGTCAAGCAAGAAGTGATTCATGGCAGTGAAGTACGGGTTAGGGTCTTGAGAGAAATTCCCGTGGCAATCAGGAGAAGATTGCTTTCAAGATGGATTTCAGAAAATGGTTTTAAGCTTTCGCGCCGAAATATGAATCTCCTTTTAAATTCCATCCAAGAAAAAAAACGAGCCACAATAAATCTCACAAATGAAATCACTTTGAGAAACAATTTGGAAATCCTTGAGGTAATTCGTTCTTCACCAATATCAATTTGGACTGAAGGAAGTTTTTTCTTGCCCTTTTGTGGTTTACTTCAACTTCCAAATGGTCACCAACTTATTGCTACAATTTTCTTAAAATCAATCGATTGGAAAAGAATTCAAGGAGCAAATCCAAGAGAAGAAGCATGGATTGATTTTGATTCAGTAATTGAAAAGGGATTAAATGTCCGTCGCAGGAAACCAGGAGATTGTTACCAACCCATTGGCTCAAAGGGAAGAAAGAAATTGAAGGATTGGTTCATCGATCGAAAATGGGATAAGGCGAAAAAAGAAACCACTCCTTTGGTTACGGATTCAAATGATCGAATCATTTGGGTTCCGGGTTTTGCTCCCAGTGAAACTTCGATGATTCGACAATCATCGAAAAGGGTAATCCATTTGACTTACAGGTTATCAGCTACAAAATATGCAATGTGAATAATTCGAAGAAAAAGGAACCTGACAACCAACCGAAAAGTTTTCAACCCAAACTTTTGTTGATATGGCTTGCAGTCATTACCGTTGTGCTTGGTTTGCTCATTGCTCAGTCCTCTGAAATTACGCCATCTCACAGACTTATCTCAACTGTTGATCAGCTCATTTCCGCTTCAGAAGATGGATTGGTGGAAAAAGCCGTCATCCAGAGTGATCCGAAGGGCGGAGAAGAGTGGTATGTCATCAAGGGTCATGTCCTTAATCCGCGGTTTGAGATGAACGAAAATGAAATGAAGAATCTTCCTTTCAATGTAAAGGGGAGGGTTACTGAGTCAGAATATAAGGAACTAAGATCTCTTTTGGGAAACCGATTGGAGGAAGTGCCTTCGAGCACAATTTGGACCGATCTTCTTTTCAGCCTGTTGCCTTTTCTTTTGATTATTGGGCTTCTTTATTTCCTCTTCGTAAGACAACTCAGGATGGCAGGTAAAGGTGCTTTGAGTTTTGGTAAGAGCAAGGCAAAACTTCTCACCAGAGATAATGACAAAATCGTTTTCGACGATGTTGCAGGGTGTGAAGAAGCCAAGGAGGAAGTTGCGGAAATCGTAGATTTTCTAAAAGATCCGAAAAGATTTCGCAAAATAGGGGGAAAAATTCCTAAGGGAGTTCTTATGGTTGGTCCTCCTGGCACAGGCAAAACTTTACTCGCCAAGGCAGTTGCAGGTGAAGCTGATGTGCCCTTCTTCAGCATAAGTGGTTCGGATTTCGTGGAAATGTTTGTTGGAGTTGGTGCCGCCAGGGTCAGAGATATGTTTGAACAGGGTCGCAAGAATGCTCCCTGTCTTGTTTTCATCGATGAGATTGATGCAGTGGGAAGGCAACGAGGTGCAGGTTTAGGGGGAGGTAATGATGAGAGGGAACAGACTCTAAACTCACTTTTAGTAGAAATGGATGGTTTTGACGGTCACGAAGGTGTTATCATCATTGCCGCAACAAACCGACCTGATGTCCTAGACAATGCATTACTACGCCCGGGGAGATTCGACAGACAAGTGGTCATTGATCTTCCTGATTTGGATGGTAGGGAGGCCATCTTGAAGGTTCATGCAAAAAAGATAAAACTTTGTGATGATGTAGATCTTAATTCGCTTGCGAGGGCAGCTGCTGGTTTTTCCGGAGCCGATCTTGCTAATTTGTTGAACGAAGGAGCCTTGATCGCAGCCAGAAGAAAAAAGAAAATGGTTGAAAGAATCGATTTGGATGATGCCCGCGAAAAAATATCCTTCGGTCGAGAGAGGAGAAGGGTAATGGATGACGAGGATAGAAAAATCATCGCTTACCACGAAGCAGGTCATGCAATCGTTCAAGCTTTTGTTGACGATGGTTTGCTTCCCATTCACAAGGTAACCATCATTCCTCGTGGACAAAGTCTAGGCAGTACCATGTTCACTCCGAAAAAAGATATTCTTAATCACAGCAAAAAGAGAGTTCTCAACCAGATATGTTGTGCCATGGGAGGAAGGGCAGCAGAAGAAATCGAAATTGGGGACGTCACTAGCGGTGCAGCCGGTGATATTCGAATGGCAACCAATATCGCCCGAAGTATGGTATGTGATTGGGGAATGAGTGATTTGGGCATGATTTCCTTCGGGGACAAACAGGACCAGGTTTTTCTTGGAAAGGAATTATCACGTGCCCAAAACTACAGTGAGGAAACCGCACAGAAAATCGACCTTGCCATCAAGAACCTTATCGACGAGCAGTTTGACAGGGCAAAATCTATTCTGGAGGAAAACATCTCTGCTCTTCATGTTTCCGCTGAAGCACTCTTGGAACACGAGACCATTGAGGGCAAACACGTGCATGAGATCATAGAACACGGAAAACTTCTTTCTCCGGTCATTAAATCCTCTCCCGTCATTCAACCCGATGGTGAGGAACATTCCGAACAGGAGGAGAATACCGGTGAAAAGGAAAAAGACGAAGATACTGGGATTAGTCCTGGTTCTGAGCCCGCGGGTTTGCCTGCGTGATTTCGTTCAATCCCTGTTTGCAACTTGCTTTTATCTATTGTTTTGCATATTAGTTTTCTATGAGCAGGCATCCAAGTTTTAAACCACCTGGTGGACTCACCAAAAAAAGAAATGTTTTGAAGAGGTTCGAAAGAATAGAACTTCTACGCAAACGTGGCGTTTGGAAAGAGGGAGATCGAGTATCTTCATTAGTCAAGACAAAGCCAGAAGATTGATCTATTTTGGTTCTCACTCTCCTTCTCCACTTGCCCAATCGTAGTATTCTTTAGTTGCGGAGGCAGTCCATACCAACCACTGGGGCGTTTCGTACGGATGTATCTTTAGAAGTTTCTTTTGGATTAGCTGGGAGTTTTCAGGTCTGAATTTCATGGTGATGCGCCACTCAAAATCTTCCCTCAAACAATTTTTCCATTCGTACCTTGACTTGATGGGCCCTTCTATTTGTCCACAAGCGATAAATTTATCTGCAAGCAATTCATCAACGATCCTGGTTGCATCTTCCAACGACGGACAGGTTGAAACTCCAATCATGATCAAGTTCTTGGTTTCGAAATTCATTGCAATTAACAGGACTTCACATATTAACAAAACAAAGTTATTAATGCGACTTCCAATCCCGAAAATATAGTGAGAGACGAATACCTAAAAGAAGCTCAATCCATCATCGCTGACCCCAATACACTCATTAACTTGGTTTCAAGGCGATCAAAGCAACTCAAGCACGGCAATAAGCCTCTTGTCGAGTCACTCGAAAAACTGGAGCCTGAAGACATTGCTCTTCGTGAAATCATCGAGGGTAAGATCTCATATCAAGAGTGGGATGATACGGAGGATAGTTAACTTCTAAGTTTCCCTTATGCAAAGTCGTCGTCTTCAGGACGGAGATTTTCAATTTCAGCTTTATGGCGACCAAAAGGAAGAAAGGTTTTTCACTTCCTGTTTTCACAAATTCCAAAGCAAGACACAGGTTTCTCCTTGGAGATAAGATTGAAGCAGGAGTCGTACTTTGTGGAACAGAAATTAAGTCCATTCGATTGGGCAACGCCCAAATTTCCGAGTCATATGCTAAAATCATCAAAGAAGAATTGTTTCTGCTGAATGCTCATATTTCTGAATATGAATTTGGTGGAGAGGAAAACCATGCTCCTCAACAACCAAGAAAACTTCTGTTAAAGAAAAGAGAACTCGAGAAATTAAGGACTGAAGTAGAGGCATCAGGAAAGGCGATAGTCCCAATCAAACTTTATTTCAAGGGATCTCTCGTAAAATGCCAACTCGCAATTGGAACTGGTAAAAATCAACGCGACAAGAGACAGGATTTAAAAAAAAGAGTTGCTCAGAGAGAAGCTGATCAGGCATTGAAGCGTTTTCTCAAGAAATGATAGAGGTCATTCTTTTCGAACCCGAAATCCCTCAAAATACCGGGAATGTGGGTCGACTTTGCTCTTTTGCAAATTGCAGACTGCATCTTATTCATCCCTTGGGATTTGAAATAAATGACAAGAACTTGAGGCGTGCAGGCATGGACTATTGGAAAAGCTTGGAATTAGTAGAACACAAAAGCTGGGAAGACTTTCTTTGCTCACCAAAGAGACCTAAAAGGCTTCATCTTTTTAGTACTCACGCCAAGCTAACCATGTGGGAGACTAGTTTTAAAGATGGAGACGGATTGCTATTTGGAAATGAAGGTCATGGAGTTCCACCACATGTTCATGAATGGTTTGGAATTAGCAAGGTGAGTATACCAAGAATGAAAAATGGTCTTAGATCCCTCAACCTAGCAGTTTCCGTAGGTATTGCTACTTACGAAGCTCTTAGGCAAATCTCTGTGACCAGATTCTGAAGACATTCATTGATGAAACCTCAAGTTTCCATCGTCTTGCCTTTCAAAGACGCAGAAGCGACGATAATGGATTCCATTCAATCCGTCCTGGAGCAGTCGGATCAGAATTGGGAATTACGACTGATCGATGATCATTCCAGAGACAAAAGTGGAGATTTGATTAAAAAAGTCGTCGCAGCTGATTCCAGGGTTTTTGTGCATCTCAACCCCGGCGAGGGAATTTGTGATGCTCTTAATCATGGTATTGAAGAATCGACTTCTTCACTGATTGCAAGAATGGATGCTGATGATCTGATGAGAAAGAATCGAATTTTCGAACAAAGTGTTTTTATGAGAAACAATCCAGGGGTCGGTTTGGTTGCATCCAAGGTTTCTCATATCGATGAAATGCCAGGGGGAAAAGCAAGGGGTTACAGACTCTATGTTTCTTGGACAAACACTATTATCACCACGAAGGACATAATGAATAATCGATTCATTGAAAGTCCTTTTGCGCATCCGTCGGTTATGTTTCAAAAACAAATAATCGAAAAATTTGGTGGCTACCGAAAGGGAAATTTTCCCGAAGACTACGAGCTTTGGTTAAGATGGATGCATAAGGGAGTGGTAATGAAGAAATTGAACCAAACCCTTCTTGATTGGAGAGACCATCCCGATCGTTTGTCTCGAAAAGACATCTCATACTCAAAAAAGTACTTTCAACAAACGAAAGCATGTTATCTTGCATTATGGATAGAGGAAAATCTGCCACCTAATACCAGTCTATCTGCTTGGGGAACTGGCAAAGTAGCCAAAAAGCAATTAAATTATTTAAAGGAACATGGAATAAGAATAGCTGCATTTTACGATGTTGATCCTCGCAAAATAGGTAACCCCTTGGATCATGTAATTATCAAAAGCAACCTTGAAATTCCAGACAAAGGAAAGGAATTCATACTCGTACTTGTTGGGAACCAGGGAGCCAGGCTAGAAATTCAAAGCTTTCTGAATTCCAGAGGGTACGAGGTGGGGAAAGATTTTTTATTTCTGACGTGAACTTTTTAATTTAGCTTGGTCTTTCCCTTGCTCGTTATCAAAACAAATGCCAAACTCTCCTTAATTTAAGATTTGGAAAGCCATGAAATTGTTCCGAAAAATTCTCATTATTCTAACCCTGCAAATTGGGGTTATCGCTTCTCCCCCTCCTGGATTTAAATCTTTATTCAATGGAAAAGACCTCACTGGTTGGTGGGGGTTGAAAACAGAAGATCCTTCTTCCTTTAAAAGTTTAAGCCAAGAAGAATTTCAGAGAAAATGGACTCATAGTCTGATCGACATAAGAAAGACTTGGCTGGTTGAAAACGGTGAATTAGTAAATGAGGGCAAAGGGTTGTATCTATCTACGGAAAAGAATTTCGCAGATTTTGAACTCATGCTCGAATACAAGACCATTGCTGGTGCAGATAGTGGGATTTATCTACGAGGAGTTCCTCAAGTACAAATTTGGGATACAACTGAATCAGGAGGGAAGTGGGAACTTGGTTCTCAAATGGGTTCAGGGGGACTGTGGAACAATGGTCCTCCCGGAACTCCAGGACGAGATCCTCTTGTTCATGCCGACAAGCCTTTTGGAGAATGGAATCAATTCCACATCACCATGCGTGCGAATCTCGTGACGGTTCGATTAAATAATCAACTGGTTGTAGACCAAGCTCCATTGAATAATTATTGGGATCGAAAGGCTCCTTTAAATGAACGGAAACCCATTCCTTTTCGTGGACCAATCCAACTTCAGACTCATGGAGGCGAAATTCGTTGGCGAAATATTTTCATTAAGGAATTAAAGCCGAATTGCTGCGAAATCGATGACGAATCTGGTTACTTTTCCCTCTTCAATGGTATGAACTTGGAGGGATGGACCGGATCTGTGGAAAGCTACGAGGTGGTTGACAAGGCCATTCGCTGCAAGAGGGGAAAGGGTGGCACTCTCTTTACCAAAGAATCCTTTGAAGACTTTTCCGCTAAATTGGAATTCAAGTTGCCTTCAGGCGGAAACAACGGCATCGCCATACGCTACCCAGGAAATGGCAATCCTGCTTATGATGGAATGTGCGAATTGCAGGTTTTAGACAGTGCCCATCCTCGTTACGCTAAGCTTGATCCTCGTCAACATCATGGCTCTGCCTATGGAATGGTCCCTGCGCGGAGGGGATTTTTGAAAGATGCAGGCCAATGGAATCAGCAGGAAGTGATTGCTCGTGGTTCGTCGGTCACGGTTATCTTGAATGAAGAAGTTATCTTGGATTCGGATTTATCAAAAGCTAAAGATTTTCTAGGCAACAAAAGCCATCCTGGTTTGTCCAGAAGGGGAGGTCATTTTGGTTTTGCAGGGCATAAGGATCCGGTCTCTTATCGAAACATACGCATAAAAAGGCTATGACTGAACCTCATCAATCAAACAACTGTTAGTGCTGAAGTAAAGATCAACGGTTCTAAATCAATTTCAAAAACCCTGATCTTGAAAAAATCATTATTAGAAAATGCTATTCCTTAAGGTTTCCAAAATTTATCATTATGTTGATCAGCATATATTCGCTGGTTAGAAAAACGAATGTGACGAACATTGAAACCCAAAAAATCTTGCCATAGATGCGATAGTTTCTCCCAAAGAAAATCATTGGCAACAGACCAAGCCTTATCAGGCAAAGCGTATTCACGACAACCATAACCCAACCTGCTCCTTCCATCAGATTCGACATAGGTGGAAAATCGCAAAATCTTGACTTTTCATCAATTCTAAATCCTTAGCATTGCGGAAATTTGACCTTCCGACTAACATAGAAAGCAGATGATTAGGTCTGAGACATCCTCAAAAAAAACAATGTCTTCGGGAACATTCTTCAATGATGTTCTAAATCGTTGTTCCAACCAATTGAAATCATTGGGTTTCAACAACCAATTGTCTCTGGTATCGGGTGGTATCAGAATGAAAATTCTCAATTCCAATCACCCTTCTCTTTTGAATATTGCACATCTTCCGATCAAGGTACTGGATTTTTCATCAACATCGAAAGTGGTTTACGAGGAGCTTCAGGAATTGAAGCTCAGTGGCTTGTGTTTGCCACCAGGTATTGCTGTGGATTTCTCCAGATTATCCAACTTGAACTTGGAAAGCTTGAAAGCGGATGCTTGCATAGTGAGCAACCTTGAATCCTTGAAGGAACATCCTCTTCGATCTCTTTCCCTGAACAAGACAAACTTGAGAAATCTCGAGTTTTGCAAGCATTTGAAGTTGGAAGAACTTTCCCTAGAAAGCACTAGCTTGGATTCCATAGAAGAACTCCGCAATATGGATTTGAACAGTCTCAATCTACTGAAGACAAAGGTCAGCAACCTGGAGCCTCTCAGGGAGATGCCGCTGAAGGAATTAGTTCTGTCGGCAACGAAGGTCAATGATTTGAAACCGATCTCAGACACGCCCCTTCATAGACTTGAATTGAGAGCAACTGCAGTTTCCGATGTAAGCCCACTCGAGAAATGTCCTCTGACCACCCTATACCTGCCAGGCTCACCCATTTCCAAACTTGAGCCCGTTCGGAGTTGCCCAATTGCTGATCTCAACATAGTAGGGCTGAGACTGGAATCGCTCAATCCTCTTGTGAAAATGCCGCTCGAGAGACTTGCCTTATCGCTGGAAGGACTGTCGACAGAAGATTTGGTGCTTTTAAAACATCTGAAGGTCGGCAGAATCCGTTGTGCCAATGATCCTTTGGATCAAAGTGCCGATGAATTTTTCACGAGACATTATCCTTTGCCTTTTAAAAACGGACTGTGAATCATTCAAGTCTTGTCCTAAAAGATATTCGCCGTTAATTGATATAAGTGGCTATCGATGCATTAAAGGGTACCAATGACTACTATGATGTTGTTGTAATTGGAAGTGGACTGGGTGGTCTTACAGGTGCGAATTGCTTGGCCAAGCAAGGACATTCGGTTCTTTTACTTGAACATCATTATCAATTCGGAGGCTTAGCCACCTGGTTTAAAAGAGCCGGAGGGCATATTTTTGACATCTCCCTTCATGGCTTTCCCGTCGGCATGATAAAATCATGTCAAAGATATTGGACGAAGGAGATTGCCGATTCCATTGTTCAGTTGAAAAACATCCGATTTGTAAATCCTCAATATGAATTGAAAACGAGCTTCGATCGAATTGATTTCACCAAAATTCTTCAGGAGACTTTTCAGATCGCCAGAGATAGAGTCGAAAATTTTTACGATCATCTCAAGCGAATGGATTATTTTGCAGATGACAAGAGAACCATTGCTGACCTGCTTGAAGAATTCTTTCCTGGCAGAGACGACGTCAAGAGGCTCTTGCTTGAGCCAATCTCATATGCAAACGGCTCTTCCTTAATGGATCCTGCTTTCGCATATGGCATTGTCTTCACTAACTTCATGAGGAAGGGCATCTACACTTTTAAAGACGGAACTGACTCTCTGATAAGGAAAATGGTTGCTGAACTACGTAGGAATGGAGCTGTACTTAAAAGACAATGTCTCGTGCAGGAACTCATCACCGAAAAAAAAGATGGATTTCACCATATTTCCGGAGTGGTTGTGAATGGTAAGAAAATTCGTTGCGGAGCCGTATTGTCCAATGCCAACCTCAAGAGCACCATAGATAAGCTTCTGGGATCTTCCAAACTTCCAGCTCGATTTGCCGAACTGGCAAAAAAAGTTCGGTTGAACAACACTTCTTGTCAGGTTTACATCGGTCTTAAGAAAGGAGCAAAAATCCCAGAAACTGTTGGTGACTTGATTTTCACATCCGAGGCCCGAAAGTTTTCCACCGATGAACTGACGGATTTTCACACAACCAGCAGGACATTCTCCATTTATTATCCGGATACACGACCGCATCGAAAAGATCCCAGATACAGCATAGTAGCTTCGATTAATGCAAAGTGGCAAGATTGGAACAAGTTAACGGAGAAGGAGTATCTAAATGCGAAAACCAGACTTTGTGAAGAAAGCATGGTTGCTTTGGAAAAAATCATTCCCGGAATTCGTGATAAAGTCGATCATTTGGAAGCCGCTACTCCAAGGACGATCGTGAGATACACACAACATGAGCAGGGGGCTACTTTTGGGACCAAGTTTGAGGGTCTTGACGTCTCTAATTCCTTACCGGACCACGCACCCGGCTTGTTTCATGCAGGCTCGGTTGGAATTATTATGTCTGGATGGCTGGGCACCATTAATTATGGAGTAATAACGGCTAATAAAATGGATCGTTATCTCCGCGGAAAATTTAATGTTCACAAGGAATCCATGTCGCCAATAAAAAATGAATCTTCCGTAGTTGCATAAGCTTTTTTTGGAAATTCCGCTTGTTACAAAATTCAAATCATGGAAGAGATTCATTCTAAGATTCCACATCGACAACCATTTCTCTTCGTCGATGAAATAGTCGAAATTTCTGAGAGTGGAGCCAAGACCGCTCTTCGTGTTTTGCCTGAGATGCCTTTCTTCAAGGGTCACTATCCAGGTAAGCCCATAATGCCGGGAGTCTTGTTGAGTGAAGCGGTTTTTCAAACTGGTGCGGTTTTTCTGTCTTCCCATCTCGACGGGGAAAACATTCTAACCAATCCTTCGAACACTCCTGTTCTAAGTCGTATTCGGGATGCCCGCTTCAAAAGAATGGTCAAGCCCGGAGACAGACTCGAAATTTCCGTTTTTCTTTTGGAAAGAATAGGGAAGTTCTTCAACTTACGAGGAGAAGTCCGCGTAGAGGGAAAAGTTGCCATGACTGTTTCCTTCGCCTTGGCACTGGTGGAGGGTGACTAGAGGCAATGAGCTTTCTCGGGCTTACAGACAAGACCTTTCTCGTCGTCGGAGTCGCCAATAAGAAAAGCGTGGCTTGGGCAGTGGCCCGATTGCTTGAGGAAGAAGGAGCCCGAGTCCTGTATTCTGTCAGAAGCCAGAAAAGAAAAGAAGAACTTTCAAAACTTCTTTCAGGTCGAAAAATCATAGTTTGCGATTTCGAGGACGAGAAGCAGATCGTGGATCTTGGCCGATCCGTGGAAGATTTTTGCGGTAATTCTCTGGATGGTATCTTGCATTCCATTGCCTTCGCCAATTACTCGGAAGGTTTCAAACCCTTCCACGAGACTTGTCGAAAGGATTTTTTACAAGCCGTTCAAATATCTTCTTTTTCCCTTACCGAATTGGTTCGCGTCTGCAAAAATTGTCTCTCGCAGGATGCTTCGGTTGTTACAATTGGAATTTCGTCCACTGATGTAACAGCAGAAAACTATGGTTATATGGGGCCGATCAAAGCTTCTCTAGAAGCCAGTGTCCGATTTCTGGCAAAGTCTTTCTCGAAAGAAAGCAACGTACGCTTCAACTCAGTTAATTCGGGACCATTGAAAACTTCTGCATCCGCAGGAATTCCTGGTTATCTGATTAATTATCTGTATGCAGAGAAACTGACTTTCAGAAAAAAATCCTTATCGACTGAAGAGGTGGCTAATTTGTGCGTATTCCTTCTCAGTGAAAGGTCATCTGGGATAAATGGCCAGGGAATTGTAATCGATGCTGGAATGGGCCTTAATTACTTCGATCAGGAAATTGTCAATTCCGCAATGAAGACCAAATGAACTTTACAAGGGTTGGCATAGAGGCAATGGCATATGCATTGCCTTCTAAAGTGGTTACTTCAGACGAGCTTGAAGCATGCCTGTCTCCACTCTATGACAAGCTAAATCTTCAGTATGGAAGACTGGAATTGATGACGGGAATCAGGGAACGCAGATTCTGGCCCTCTTCTCATTTACCTTCCCAAGCTTCTGCGGAAGCCGGCAGGAAACTACTGGAAAACGGAATTGGGTCAAAGCAAATTGATATGTTGGTTCATTCTTCGGTATGTCGCGACCGACTTGAACCTGCTACTGCTTCTTACGTTCACAAAGAGTTGCAACTTGGTCCGGACACCCAAATAATGGATGTGTCCAACGCCTGTCTTGGTTTCATCAATTCTGTTGTCTTGGTTGCCGGAATGATCGAATCCAAGCAGATCAAACGTGCCCTCGTAGTCGCCGCAGAAAATGGGAAACCCCTCATCGACCAGACAATCACGCACCTAAACGAAGGTATGCATGATCGAAAATCAATCAAACCCTTCTTCGCAAACCTTACCATTGGGGCTGCATCGGTAGCTTGGTCAATAGCAGATAAGGATCTGTTGCCCGCCGGAAGCCCCTTGATTGGAACTTACGCTTCCGAAACGGATAGTTCATTCAATCATCTTTGCGAAGGAGATTCTGCATCTGACGGCATGCTCATGGAAACTCATTCCGAGGAACTTCTTGAATCTGGAATCAAAGTAGCCAAAGGAGCTTGGATAAAATTACTCAATGATTCCGGATGGAAGCCTGACACCGCTGAATTGATAATCACACATCAAGTTGGAAAGGCACATACCAATGCGGTTCTGCATGCATTGCATTTGAATCCTGATAAAAATTTCTCCACTTTCGAGAAGCTTGGCAACTGTGGATCAAGTTCCCTGCCAATCACCTACACTTTGGCTTGCGAGGAAAATCCAGATCGATTAATTTCTAAAACTGTTCTGCTTGGTATAGGAAGTGGATTATCCAGTCTGATGCTTTGTCTCAATCCTTGAAGAAAATCGATTTTATATCGTCCGAATATAATTTTTCAGGCAACAAGATTTGCGTGCGTGAAAATCTCAAAATGCATTACTTGGATGAGGGCAAGAAAACAGACGAATGTCCGATTCTTATGCTTCATGGAAATCCAACTTGGTCTTTTTACTACAGAAAAGTCGTATCTGCTCTTAAGGAAGAAGCACGTTGCATTGCTCCCGACCACATCGGATGCGGATTATCAGACAAACCAAAAAGTTCGGAATTTTCCTATGATTTGAAATCTCATTCATCCAACATCCTTAGTTTGCTCGATCACTTGCAAGTTGAAAGGGTAAAGTTGGTATTGCACGACTGGGGTGGTGCCATTGGGCTAACTGCCCTTAAAGATCAACCTGAACGGATCGACAGAATTGCTCTGCTGAATACTGCAGCGTTTCCCTCCAAGGATGTTCCGTGGAGAATTCTTCTATGTCGTTTTCCTCTTATCGGACTCTTCATTGTTCGTGCTCTTAACGGATTTGCTCAACCAGCGACTTGGATGGCGACATCCAAAGGATTGAGCCAACAAGCCAAAACCGGCTACTTGCATCCATATCAAAATTGGAGGGATCGCATAGCAATATGGAAGTTTGTAAAGGACATTCCCCTGGAGCCAAATCATCCAAGTTTGCCCCTGTTGCGAAAAACTGAAGAAAGCCTCAGTTCACTTAAGGAATTACCCTCCTTGGCTTGCTGGGGAATGAATGACTTCTGCTTTCATCAGGGATACCTTAACAGATGGGAGGAAATCTGGCCATCACTTGAAATTCATCGCTTCAAAAAAGCAGGTCATTACATATTGGAAGATTCACTTGAAGACTGCCTCAAAGTTATGAAGCCTTTTTTATTGAAATAATTTTAAGAGATTGGTCGGCAGGACTTGCAAATATAAGAATACGCAATCAAGCTTACAAAGATGTCGTCGAGAAAACCGCTTAAAAACAGAGAGGAAAGGACTCACAATGTTGTACCTATCTTACCTTACGACAATACCTCCAATGCTTATCGCAAGGAGACTCCCAAGCGTACTGATGCTGGATTCGGCTTCTTCCTAAGTATTGCGATCATAGTTTTTACAGCCATCTTCTTCTTGGCGATATACGACATGGTGGTTCAAACATGGGAGAGAATAAAATAAGCTCCTCCGGGGAAGAAGAAGAACTCTTTCCGGACGAAGTTCATTCGTTCATTGAGCATATCCACCATGAACGCAGACTCTCCCAAAATACGGTTCGAAATTACAAGCATGCTCTTTTTTCCTTTTTTCGTTGGCTGAGACATTCCCGCAAATTAGATTGTCTTTTTACGGCTGACCGTTGTGACGCCCGGGCCTATTTGATTGAAGTTCAATCAAAGATCTCCAGAACAACCACCAAAAATCACATTTCAGGTTTGAGATGTTTTTATAAATTCTGTCAAGCGAGACAATTGACCCTTCAAAATCCCTTTCACAACTTGACGCTACCGAAGTCGACTAGGAAACTTCCTCAATTTCTCTCTGAAAAACAAGTCAGTCAATTGATGGATCAGACTTCCATAAGCCCTGAAAAATCCGACATAGATTCATTTTTTCAGTTGCGAGATCGTATGATTCTTCAACTTTTGTATGGAGGCGGTTTGAGAGTGAGCGAATTAACGATGCTAAATTATGGTTCTCTTGACGCAAACCGGGCAACGCTGAGAGTCATTGGAAAAGGCAGAAAGGAGCGGATTTGCCCCATCGGGCGAATTGCAGTTAATTCAATTTTTTGTTTTCGCGACAAACATGCCCCAAATGCTTCGTATGATGCACCTATAATCATAAATCGTTCAGGCGGAAGATTAACGGTTCGTTCCATTCAACTTCTACTTAAAAAATACCTTCGCTCCGCTTCTCTACCCGAAAGTCTTAGTCCTCACAAACTAAGGCATACTTTTGCCACGCATTTGTTGAACAACGGCGCTGATTTGAGAGCGGTTCAGGAACTTCTTGGGCACAGCAACCTGTCTACGACTCAAGTTTACACACATGTATCGGTGGCAAGGCTCAAGGAGTCACATAGACAGGCCCATCCACGTGCTTAGTACTTTGCAAATGCAAATCGGCTTGGGCACTGCCATTACAAGTAAGTCGAGAAGGAAATGCTCTCCCATTGGAGAAATTGGTTTTTTTCTGCAGGCTATCTTCACAAGCTTCATCACCACCTCATACTTCTCAGACAAAGTATGCAATTCAAGTCTCTACTGACTTGCCATCGATTAAATTTTTTCTAAAAAAAGTCTTACTCATTCACCTCATTAAGCAAACATGAAACTCCTATCCCTTTTCTTAGTCTTTGTTCTAACATCCCTTTGTTCCACTGGTAAGACGATCACCTTCGATTTTGAAGACCCAAAGCAAATCAACAACCTGATTTTTCAGATGGATGCTCCCCTTGAATCAATTAATGGTTCGGCTGATGGCATTAGTGGAGAAGTTTTTTTTGACCCATCTGCTCCAAGTGAGACCACGGGCGAGATCATTGTGGATGCAGCAAGTCTTCATGTGGGAAATTCGCTCCTGAAAAAACACATCCACAGCAAGGATTGGATGAGTGTGGAAGAATATCCTACAATCAAATTCTCACTTACACGTCTCGCCAACGTAAAGAAAGAGGGGATGCATCACATTGCTCAAGCGATTGGCAAGATGTCTATACGAAACGTCACCATGAAGATGAAAGTGCCGGTCAAATTAACCTTTTTGCAAGGGATGCTTGAAAAGAGAAACAGAGTACCAGGCGATTTGCTTATCATAAGAAGTGTGTTCAGTGTAAAAAGGGATGATTTCAATATAAGAAAGGGCGAAAATCTCGAGAAAGTCGCAAACGAGATCTCGATCTCTTTGAATATTGCAGGAGCTGCTCCACTTGGAAAGTAATTTAGTTCACAAAAGACTTTTCCAGGGTTTTCTATTCAATTGCTTTAAAAACGAATAAATCTGCGGTCTCGCCTTTTGATGGCAATTCTGCTAACCCTTGCACATGCCCATTTCTGAAAACATACATTCCATTTCACACACTTTGCTGGACCGATGTTCGAAAGAATCACTTCATCGATCAAAAGGTGGAGTCTTTTGGCTTTTCGGATTATCTGGCTCCGGAAAAAGTACTCTTGCCATCGCACTTGAGAAGACTCTTTTCGAACAAAATTTGAATTGCATTGTAATAGATGGAGACAACCTCCGGGAAGGTTTAAACCGAGATTTGGGCTTTACTGATGAAGATCGGACTGAAAACGTCAGGAGAGCAAGCGAATTGGCTAAAATTCTTGTTCGAAATGGTCTGGTCGTGGTGGTTTCCATGATCACTCCATTTCATGACTTGAGGGAAAAAGCACGCTCGATCATAGGTAAGAGTGATTTTCATGAAGTTTATGTAAAGGCGTCTTACTCTACTTGCAGAACACGGGACGTGAAAGGACTTTACGGGAAGGCTGATTCCGGCAAAATCCAGTCTTTTACCGGAAAAAGTTCAAGTTTTGAAGAGCCAGCCAAGCCTTGGATGCTCATTGATACGGAGAAACAGTCCATCAGTGAGTCCATCATGTGTCTCAAAAAAGCCGTGTTTGGGAAAATTTCCCTTTTGGATTCAGATTCAGTTTCATGATAATTTGAACTTCATGCAAAATTATAACCTTACACATTTGGAACAGCTCGAGTCTGAGGCAATATATGTTCTCAGGGAAACCGCCGCTCAATTCGATCGTCCAAGTTTGTTGTTTTCCGGAGGTAAGGATTCCATTGTCATGAGCCATCTCGCCCGTAAGGCATTCTTACCGGCAAAAATTCCTTTTCCTTTCGTTCATGTTGACACTGGACATAATTTTCCGGAAACGATTGAATTTAGAGATAAGTTTGTAGAAAACTATGATGTCAATCTCCTGGTTGCACTGGTTCAGGATTCCATTGACAGAGGAACGGCGACGGAGGAAGTTGGGGACAACGCGAGCAGGAATGCACTGCAATCCGTGACCTTGCTGGAAACAATCGAAAAAGAAGGATTCGACGCCTGCCTAGGAGGTGGAAGGAGAGATGAAGAGAAGGCCAGGGCAAAGGAAAGATTTTTCTCCCACCGCGATGCCTTCGGGCAATGGGATCCCAAAAATCAACGTCCGGAATTGTGGAATTTATTCAATGGGGAGATGGCTCAAGGAGAAAACTTCCGAATTTTTCCATTGAGCAATTGGACAGAAATGGATGTTTGGCAATACGCAAAGATTGAAAATATCAGACTGCCGAATCTTTATTTTGCACACGAAAGAAAAATCATCGAGAGAAATTCAACTCTTCTCGCTCTTTCAGAATTTGTTACTCCCAAAAATGATGAAGTCATCCGTCAAGAAACCGTTCGTTTTCGAACGATAGGAGATGCGACTTGTACCGGCGCCATTGTCTCCAGCGCCCAAGACCTGGACCAGGTCATTGCGGAAGTTGCGGCATCAAGAATAACTGAAAGAGGATCAAGGTCTGACGACCAGCGTTCGGAGGCGGCAATGGAAGACCGAAAAAAACAAGGTTACTTTTAATTGGACCTAATGAGTTCAGGAAGAGATTATCGTTCAACGGATATGCTCCGGTTCACCACTGCAGGAAGCGTGGATGATGGAAAAAGCACTTTAATTGGAAGACTTTTTCATGACACCAAATCAATCTTTGAAGATCAACTCGAAGCAATTGAACTAAGCAGTCGCAAGCGTGGTGATGAAAACGTCAACTTGGCGCTCTTGACGGATGGACTTAGGGCGGAACGCGAACAAGGGATTACCATCGATGTTGCATATCGATATTTTGCCACTCCAAAGCGGAAATTCATCATAGCGGATACTCCCGGTCACATTCAATACACAAGAAACATGGTCACTGGAGCTTCAACTGCCAATTTGGCTCTTATCCTTGTTGATGCAAGGAAAGGTATCGTCGAGCAGACCCGCAGACATTGTTTCATTTCCGACCTCCTAGGCATCAAGCATATTGTAGTCTGCGTTAACAAAATGGATTTGGTTGACTATGATGAAAGCGTATACGAAGCGATACTTCAGGACTTCAGCGTCTTTGCCAGTCGCCTTGAGAACGTCTCCG
>CACMZN010000030.1 GCA_902618175.1 uncultured Verrucomicrobiota bacterium | reverse complement strand
TTTCTCGCATTCAGTCAGTCGATTCTTCCAAATTGCTAAATCGAATCAATCATGCTTCGAATAAAAGAGGATTGGTCACAAGAATACTTCTGCAAGTTAACACTGGAAATGATCCTGCAAAATTTGGCGTTAGCGCAGAAGATGCGAACCTACTGATGGAGGAGGCTCTGAAATTAGAAAACCTGAAGGTGGAAGGTTTGATGACAGTTGCTCCGATTGATTCCACTCAAAACATCTGTCCGGCAAATGCTTTCTCCAGTCTTAGAATATTGGGAGAAAAATTGAGTAATGAATTTGGCATCCCTTTAAACGAACTTTCCATGGGCATGTCTGGTGATCTGAAACACGCGATTCTGGAAGGAAGCACAGTCATCAGGGTTGGTTCTTCCTTGTTCGGAAGCAGGAAAGGGTAGACTAGAATTTCAGTAAGAATCCTTGCCCAATTGAGTGGAAGATGCAAAAATTGCTATATGGAAGAGGTCAAAGAATTTAAATTGGATGCAAGGTGGAGAGCGTTGCTGTCCTTGATGGATGATGAATCGCCTAATGTCCGAATTGGACTGCTCGATGAATTGAGAGCGAGACCAAAACAAGCTAAAATTTTTCTCAACTGGGTTTCTCAAGGTGAAGATCCTTTGCTGATGAGACATGCTCAAGATATTGTCAAAGCTCTGGGGTGGATTGATGGTGTGGGAGACTTCGTTAGATTCATCAGGTCCCAAAGGTATGAATTGGAGACAGGTTGGTTGATGCTTGACCGAACTGTTTATCCGAGTTTTCAAGCAAGTTCAGTCACTCTTTTTCTAGACATGCTGGCTAAGAGAATAAGAGAATTGATGACTCCGCCCAGCAATCCTGTGCAAACCTGTTCGGTTTTGAATCGAGTGCTCTTCCATGAATTCGATTTCAGAGGAGCAAGGAAGGAATTCGAGAACCCGGAAAATAGTTTTCTTCACCGAGTCATTGCTCGTCGTCGCGGACTTCCCATAACTCTTTCCGTTCTTTACATTCTTACGGCAAGAAGAATTGGACTGGAGCTTGAACCAATTGGATTGCCAGGTCGTTTCATGGTTGGCTGTTTCAAAGGTGACCGACCATTTTACATTGATCCATGGGCAGGAGGTAAGATGTGGGAGGTTGAGCAAATGGAAATTCATTTGGATGATTCCTCCGTCGAGAGTTCAGGTGCCGCTCTGCTCCCAGTCACGGTTTCAGAAACCTTGTCCAGAGGATGTCGTAACCTTGTACTTCACTACCGTAAAAAAGGGGATTTCTCAAAGTCAAAGACGTTTCAATCTTTTGTTGAGGAATTTGAGAGGGTTCGCAAAACTGCTGCCAATGCATGAATCTAATCTCTCTCGTTCTTTACTTTCCGTCTATTCCCCAAACGAGGTTGGTCTAGCAGTTTTAGGATGGCCAGTTAGTCATTCGATAAGTCCCTTTCTTCATAATGCCGCTTTGGAAAAATTAAGTTTGGTTGACTCCAATTTCAAAAACTGGCGGTACGAAAAGCTTCAAGTTCCCGCCGAAGATTTGTCTTCCATTTTACCTCAAATGGCAAAGTGTGGTTACCGAGGAATGAATTTGACGATTCCCCACAAGGTTCGAGTTCTGCCGTATTTATGCGAAGTGACCAAAGAGGCTCAAGTGATGGGAGCAGTGAACACATTGGTTAAAGTTAAAGATGGATGGATGGGTTATAATACGGATGGTTATGGACTGCAACGAGCGTTGGAGAGTACTTTCAAGATATATCTTCGAGAACATGTGGTTCTTATCTTGGGTGCGGGGGGAGCCGCTCGGGCTGCGGCAGCGAAATGTCTTTCGGTGGGATGCGAACAAGTCTGGATAAGCAATCGATCGAGGGATCGAATGAACGCTCTGGTGTCTGACCTTAGTGAAGAATTTCCATCTTCTTCATTGAAATCCTTTCAAATCGACCGGTTTCCCAACTCTCTGTACGATGTCTCAAATTTGATTATAATCAATGCGACTTCTTTGGGTCTCCATGAATCCGATGCCTCACCATTGAACTTTCCTTTTTCTAATTTCAACATTGAGGCTAAAGCGTTCGACATGATTTACAATCCTGCGGAAACAGAATTTCTTCGTAAAGCCAAAGAGGCTGGCATGGAATTTTCAAACGGACTTTCGATGTTGGTATTTCAAGCCTTGCGTTCACTTGAAATTTGGACAGGTCGCGAAATATCGGAAAAGGCAATGTTCGAGGGTGCTAGAAAGGGAATGAATTCGAACCTAAATTAATGATTTCGCTTTTTCAAAATGAGTGGCTAATGCTAATTACTGGATTGGTGGTTGGCTCCATTTTTGGAAGTTTTCTCAATGTTTGCGCACACCGGATCCCTAAGGGCAAATCAATCATATCTCCCCGTTCACTCTGTCCTAATTGCGATCAACCAATTCCTTGGATTAACAACATTCCTTTTTTTACTTGGTTTTTCCAAAGAGGAAGGGCCCGTTGTTGCGACTTCAAGATACCAATTCGGTATATCGCAATGGAAATTTCCTCAGCAATCGTCTTTGGATATTTTTTTTATCAATTTTCTCTCCACAACGACTTGGGTTTGACTTTGTCGGGGTGCTTGCTTGGGTGGATTCTATTGGCAGTGATCGTGATTGACGCAGAAAATATGATCATTCCAGATCGATTGAGTATGGGAGGAGCTCTGGCCGGAGTGATTTTTTCGATTTTGTTTCCATCCATTCATGGATACGGAATGCTCCTGGTTCCAGAAGGAAGAATTATCTCCGGACTTGAGTCTGTTCTTGGTCTTCTAATTGGTTCTTCTTTGTTGTTTTGGATCGGAGTAAGTGCAGAAAAGATTCTTGGAAGAGAGGCATTGGGTATGGGAGACATAAAACTATTGGGATGCATTGGTGCATTCTGCGGATGGCAAGCAACGATCTTCGTTATTTTTGGAGGTGCTTTCTTAGGCTCCCTGGTTAGCATTCCGATGTTATTGATTCAATCAAAGAAGAGAAAAAAATCTTCGGTCGTAACGGATGAGAAAGAAGCAACGGCCTTTGGAAGGGAAATTCCATTCGGACCATACCTAGCCTTGGCAACAATTCTCTACGTAGTTTTTCTTAAGGAATGGATTGATCCGTGGTTTGTGAAATCTTTTTTCTTCAATGATTTGTCCTGAGGAAAATTTTCTTTTTGCGTTGAAGAATAAGATGGATGTAAGCAAATATCTCAAGTCCTTAAAACTGCGTCCAATTTACAAATGAAGAAATTGCTAGTTGCCAACAGAAGTGAAATTGCGGTTCGAATTTTCCGTTCTGCCAATGAATTAAATCTCCGCACCGTTGCCATATATGCCGAAGAGGACCGTTTTGGAGTTCATCGGTTCAAAGCCGACGAAGCTTACTTGGTTGGAAAAGGAAAAGGTCCGGTCGCAGCTTATCTTGATATAGATTCAATAATTACCCTGGCCAAAGAGAGAAACGTCGATATGATCCATCCTGGCTATGGATTCTTGTCAGAGAATGCGCATTTTGCCAGAGCCTGCCAAGAGGCAGGCATAGTGTTCGTCGGACCACGTCCTGAACTGCTGGATAAGATGGGAGACAAGGTAGCTGCAAAAAAAGCTGCTGAAGAAGCTGGTGTACCAACGTTGCCAGCTACTCCAAAACCAGTTTCACAAATTGCTGATGCCCTCAAGTGGGGAAGAAAAATTGGCTTTCCCATGATCATCAAAGCTGCTTTTGGCGGAGGCGGACGGGGCATGCGCGTGGTGCGCGATGAAAAGGAATTAAAAAATATGTTGGAAGAAGCTCAGGGTGAGGCGGAGAGAGCCTTCGGTAATGCTGCTGTTTTCCTCGAGAGATTCGTTGGACGTGCAAAACATCTTGAAGTTCAAATTCTCGGAGACCGTAAAGGTAACGTCGTGCATCTGCATGAACGTGATTGTTCCGTACAAAGAAGGTATCAAAAAGTGGTTGAAGTCGCACCTTCCATTGGATTGCCCGAGGAAGTCGTGAAAAGTTTGTGCGAAGCAGGAGTGGAACTTTCAAAAAAAATTGGATATGACAATGCCGGAACTGTCGAATTTCTCCTCGATCATGATACTAATGAGTGGTTCTTCATCGAGATGAATCCAAGAATTCAAGTCGAACACACCGTTACCGAACAGATTACGGGAATCGACATCGTGCGCTCCCAAATCTTAATTGCGATGAATCATAGTCTTCACGACGATAGGATAGGGATTCCTCATCAAAATAGAATTTCACGAAATGGGTGCTCCATACAGTGTCGGGTGACCACCGAAGATCCAGAGAAAGAATTTACTCCCGATTACGGAAAGATACTCAGCTATCGGTCTGCTGCAGGTTTTGGTGTTAGGCTTGATGGAGCAATGGGTGATACTGGTTCAATAATTACTCCCTTCTATGATTCTCTCCTGGTTAAGATAACAACTTCAGGTCCTAATTTGCATCAAGCCCTCGACAGAATGAATCGAGCATTGCGGGAGATGAGAATACGAGGTGTTAAGACCAACATCCCTTTTTTGGAAAATGTAATAAACCACGAAGATTTCGTTGCCGGTAATGCAACTACCAGAATGATAGACATTACTCCCACTCTATTCAAATTCAAGGCTCGAAGAGACCGTGCCTCAAAATTGCTGAGCTATCTTGGAGAAGTGATTGTAAACGGTAATCCGCAAGTAAAAGGTAGAAAGAGGTTGGAAAACCCATTGCCGCTACTTGAACCGGAGTACGATTCTGACTGTCCTCTCCCACGGGGAACCAAAGACCTACTTTTGGAAGTTGGTCCTACAAAGTTCTCCAAGTGGTTGAGAGAACAAAAGCCACTGATGGTAACGGATACCAGTTTGAGGGATGCTCACCAGTCCCTTTTCGCCGCCAGAATGAGAAGCTTCGACATGCTTGCAGTGGCAGATTTCATGGCCCGCAAAGCTTCTGGACTCTTTAGTCTGGAAATGTGGGGAGGCGCAACCTTTGACACCTGCATGCGCTTTTTGGGCGAATCACCCTATGACCGTCTGCGTTCCCTTCGTGAGAAAATTCCCAATATTTTGTTCCAAATGTTGCTTCGCGGATCCAATGCAGTGGGGTACGCCAATTACCCAGACAACGTCGTTCGAGAATTTGTGGTTCATGCGTCCGAAGCGGGTATGGACGTATTCCGGATTTTTGATTCACTCAATTATCTGCCGAATCTCAAAGTTGCGATGGATGCCGTCAATGAAAAGACATCCTCTCTATGTGAGGCCACCATTTGTTATACAGGGGATTTCACTGATTCTAAGGAAGAAAAATATCAATTGAAATATTACCTCGAATTGGCCAAAGAATTGGAGAAAATGGGTGCGCATATCCTAGCGGTTAAGGATATGGCAGGCTTATGTCACCCTATTGCCGCAGGCCAATTGGTGAAAGCACTACGTGATGAAATCAGTATCCCTATTCATTTTCATACTCACGACTCGAGCGGCATTGCATCCGCTTCCGTTCTGAAGGCTGCGGAATCAGGTGTTGATGTCGTTGATTTGGCTGTTTCTTCCTTGTCGGGTTGTACCAGTCAGCCGAACCTAAATTCCATAGCACATGCTTTGCGAAACGATCCTCGTTCAACTGGGTTGGAAGTCGATGCATTGAATCAGCTTTCCATTTATTGGGAAGCCGTAAGGCAGTACTATTCACCTTTTGACACATCTCCTCCATTCGGCAGCGCAGAGGTTTTTTCTCATCAGATGCCAGGTGGACAGTATACCAACCTGAGAGAACAATCGGCCGCGTTGGGACTTGGAAAACGATGGCCTGACGTAGTGAGAACATATCAGGAGGTCAATCATTTGCTCGGAGATATCATCAAAGTAACACCCAGCAGCAAGAGTGTGGGAGATCTTGCCATCTTTCTCATTACCAAAGGGGTGAAACCAGAAGACCTTACAAACTTGCCTCCTGAGACAGGTTTTCCGCAGTCTGTTGTCGATCTTCTATCCGGCAATTTAGGCAAGCCGAAGGGAGGCTGGCCCAAAGCGTTGCAGAAAGTGATTTTGGGAAATCAGAAACCCATTCGGGGTCGACCCGGTGCATCAGCGGTTAAAATTGATCTTGGCAAGAAAACTTTGGATTTGAAAAACAAGATGGGTTCGAAATATACCGAAGATGACTTGTTTGCATCTCTTATGTACCCCAAAGTTCATGAGGAGTTTTTGGATTTTCAGAAAAAATATGGCGACGTTTCAGTTCTGCCAACAACAGCCTATTTTCACGGCTTGAAATCAGGCGAGGAAATTTCAATTACGATCGAAGAAGGCAAGACTTTGTTTATAAAGTTACTTCATGTTGGAGAACCAGATGAGAAAGGCGTTCGTTCCCTTACTTTCGAATTGAATGGAAAGGCACGTTCCGCATTGGTTCGTGACAAATCAGCCAAGGGAGATGCAAAAGCTCGTGAAAAGGCTGACGCTTCAAATCCAAAACATGTGGGTGCTCCCATTCCCGCCATGATAAGCAGTATTGCCACAAGTGTGGGAAAGACCGTTAAAAAAGGGGATAAGATCGCTGTTTTGGAAGCTATGAAAATGCAGACAACATTATATGCTTCGACGGATGGTGCAATTGAAGAAATTCTCGTTGAGGTCGGTGATTCCGTTGAGTCCAAGGATTTGGTGGCTCGATTGAGATAAGACTCTAAAGATTTCGTCTTTCGAACCGATGTTATTCCCATGCTAAGAGAGTTCCAACTTGTCGTCTCCCTTATCTTGCCGAGATTTGTAATTCTGATAATCCCATTCGCAAGTTCTTCCTTGGCGGCTGCTCAATTGCGCGTACCTGAACCTGCATTGGAAAGAGCCTTATGTCTGACTCTTGGGGTAGATAGAGAAAATCTAACGCAATCACTAGTGGCGACGCAATTGAGATACCTCGAGGCAAATGATAAGCAAATCAGAAATTTGACTGGATTGGAGGCAGCTCAAAATTTGGAAACCTTGGTTTTGCGTGATAACCTCATTGAAAATCTGCTCCCCATTTCCGATCTTCCGAATCTTAAAAATCTTGATTTGGCGGGAAATAAAATTTCCAGCGTTGCTGATTTGGTTCCTCTATCTCGGTCAAATCTACTTTTTCGGATAGCGGAAATCCGAGATTCATTAAAAGATCTGAGTATTCGCGACGAGCTAAAATCCAGTATGGTTTTGGAACTTGCTGAAATCTTGAAGAAATTGAAGCGTGGACCCTGGTCTTTACGATTTTTAAACTTATCGGGAAATCGTCTGCTGGGTTTGACTGGAGTTGGTG
The DNA here is from genome assembly GCA_902618175.1 of uncultured Verrucomicrobiota bacterium. Classification (GTDB taxonomy): domain Bacteria; phylum Verrucomicrobiota; class Verrucomicrobiia; order Opitutales; family Seribacteraceae; genus Seribacter. The sequence continues at coordinate 19,118 of CACMZN010000030.1, read as the reverse complement.
TCTTGAGGAGTCTCGAGCAACTGAACGTTTCCAATAATGCCCTGATAGATCTTGAAGGCGTTGGTGAATTAAAGAATTTAGTCACTCTATATGCCCAAGGGAATCAACTTGGTAGAGTTGAAGGCTTTGTTGACCTGAACAAAGATAAACAATACTCGCTCGGAGAGCCCATAAATGATGAAAGTGGAAACGGTAAGCGTGACGTCGATCCTTTGGTGGAACTGCGTTCACTTCCCAGATTGTTAAATCTGCATCTGTATGAAAACATACTCAAAACAGTTCGATCCTTGTCTGATCTGCCGTCGCTGAGAGTCCTGCTTCTAAGTGGAAATCAAATTCAGGATTTGAAGACCCTGCAAGACTTCAACTCGATCAAAAGACTTTCGCTTTCGGACAATAAGATCAACGATTTGTCGGGGATCGAAAGCCTCTCCAACTTAGAACATTTGTATTTGGTTGAGAATCGGATTTGCGATCTGCGTCCCCTGGCAAAACTTTACAACCTCAGGGAACTTTACCTTCAAAAAAACCAATTTGCTGAGGTTTCCTATTTGAGCAGGTTGAACAACTTGGAAATTTTACAACTTTCAAACAATCTCGTGCACGATCCATCGCCCTTGAATATGATGAAAAGTCTCACCAAGCTTTCCCTTTCCGGTAATTCCCTGAACCTAGAGGAAGAGAAAATTAAATTATTTTTTGAAATCATGTCTTCGCGTGGAACACTTGTGCTCAAGGGAGATCAAAGAAAGAGATCATATGAAGCGGAAAGTCTGATTGCTTCTCTGATTGGTCATCCTCGTTCTAATCAAATTCTGGGCGATTATCTGGAATCAAATGGATATTCGCGTCTGATTGATTTTGAAGAAGACTCAACTATTTCCGAAGATGAAAAATCTTTGTCATATTTGACTTGGGAATCTCATCTGAAAAATGGAAAACGATTAACTGACGTTCCCTTTCCAGGAGATTGACGAATTCAAGGAATCAAACTATTTGCCAATATAGAGAAGCACGGCAAGGATAAGAGTTGTAATCACGCAAATGGAATAAAAAAATCCCTTTAAGAGTTTTGAAACGGCATAAGAACGCATCAAACCATCAACCGTTCGATAGTACTCCTTTTTCCATTTTCGAAAGATGGACTTTTTTTTGCTTCTTGTAAATTCTTTTTCGCTCATAACTGACCTACCTTTGCAGCGTATCCGCTTCCTACTTTACAGTCTATGCTCAATCTCTTATTCAGCATAATAGACATATGTCAATAAAGCAAAGGACCATCCGTTCGGAACGCACGATCACAGGCAAGTCTCTGCACACTGGAGAGGAGGTTTCTCTGACCTTGAAACCGGCGAAGCCCAACGAAGGGTTTGTTTTTCGTAGGGTCGATCTCTTCGGCAAACCTGAAATACGCCCATTTGCTGCAAATGTAACGGAGCTGATTAGGAGCACAACCATTTCCAATGGTAATGCAAAAGTTCAAACTGTCGAACACGTACTGAGTGCTTTGGCTGGATGCGGTATCGATAACGCCATAATTGAATTGGATGCTAACGAACCACCTATTCTAGACGGTTCAGCTCGACCGTTTGTAAATTTGATTTTGGAAGCCGATCCCATCGAGCATGAAGAATTACGAAGTTTTTTTCAATTGCGTGAGCCTGTCTCCGTTACAGCTGGAAATCGTTCCATCATTGCCTTACCGCATGATGGTTTTCGAATTACCTGCACTTCCGCCGACGACCGAGGTTGTCATGTTCAGCATTTGTCCATCGACCTGGATCCTGAAACATATGTAGCCCAATTAGCTCCAGCTCGCACTTTTACGCTTTACGACGATATTGAAGAACTTCTGAAATTAGGTAAGATAAGAGGAGGCAGTTTAGATAGTGCAATTGTAATTAAGGGCGATAAGATTCTCTCGAAGGAACCCCTTCGTTTCGAAGACGAATTCGTAAGGCATAAGATCCTAGACATAATCGGAGATCTGAGTTTGCTGGGAAAACCTTTGTTAGCTCACATTATTGCGGTTCGTCCCGGTCATCATCTTAATGCAGATCTTACGCTGAAATTGCATGAGAAAATGACGAGTAAAAAGGCGGATCCAATTAACTCAGTCGAATCCAAGTCTTTGGTGCTCGAAGAGGAAACCGAACTGGATGTGAGGCGAATCCTGGATGTCTTGCCACACCGCTTTCCCTTTGTAATGATCGATCGAGTAGTCTCGATTGAAGACAATGAAGTCTTGGTTGGAATCAAGAACGTCACTATTAATGAACCTTTTTTTCCTGGTCATTTTCCCGGACATCCAGTAATGCCCGGTGTTTTGCAACTTGAGGCAATGGCTCAAGCGGCAGGGATTCTTTTACTGCGGAGAGGTTCCGCGGAAGGAAAGGTGGCTTTTTTCATGAGTGCTGATAAGGTAAAGTTCCGCAAGCCTGTTGTTCCAGGTGATCAACTTAAGATAGTGGCAAAATTAGAAAAAGTTCGAGGAAACAAGTTGGCAACGGCAAGTGTGAAATGCATGGTGGCGGATCAAATTGTTTCTTCGGCAAGTTTGATGTTTTCGATCTTGGATGCCAAGGATGCCGGTTGAATGAGTGTTCGTGTTCATCCCTCGGCTGTAGTTGATTCCAATGCTCAACTTGGAGAAAATGTCGAGATCGAGGCTTTTTGCATGATTGGCGGAAAAGTCTGCATTGGAGACAATTGTAAAATCCTTCATCATGCCACCCTCGAAGGTAAAGTTACGCTGGGAAATCGAAACATCATTTACCCCTATGCCATGGTCGGTGGATTGACTCATGATTTAAAATTCACAGGAGGTGAGCCCGGTTTGAAGATTGGCGATGAAAACGTCTTCCGTGAATACGTCACTGCACACGTTGCAACGAATGCTGAAGATACGACTGTAATTGGATCAAACAACGTATTTCTAGCCTACAGCCACATTGCCCATGACTGCCAAGTTGGAAATCATTTGATTATGAGCAGCCATTCGGCCTTGGGAGGGCACGTCAAAGTTGCTGATCACGTAAATGTTGGATGGGGAGCTGGCATCCATCAGTTTTGCCGTCTTGGTCATCACTGCATGGTTTCCGCTTGTTCTAAGTTGGTTCAAGATGTTGCACCTTACATGCTTGCCGACGGTTCTCCGGCTGAAGTTCGTTCGATTAATAAAGTTGGAATGGAGAGATCCGGATACAAGGTGGAAGACATCGAAGTTGCGCGTGGCGTTTTCAAAACTCTCTACAAGGGAGAAAGGAACCGAAGTCAGGCAATCCAATACTTGCAAAACGAGTCCTCTTTGAAACAAAGTAAAATCACCAAGGAAATCATTGAATTTGTTCGCGAAAGTGATCGTGGTTTGGCCTAAAGGCTCATCCTGATCATTTTATTTGTTTTGTGAAGCCAAGGATTTCAAAAATTCCCAAGAATAAATCCCCGTTTCATGACCATCGCTGAATGTAATTCGAATCGCGTAATTTCCGACTTTTTTGAAACCGAGAATTCGTACTTCGGTAAAATCGCTTTGGGAGTTTCCACCCCGAACCTTGCCAAATAAGTCAGATTCACCAGTTTGCTCGGCACTTGGTGAGTTCTTCCTCAGAAAAGGACCATCATAAAAGGTTTCCTCACCATCTGGCCAAGACAAGGCAAGGTTATTGGCAACTAAAACGACTTTTGATGGGCTAAGCAAAAAACAGTCTAATTCGAATACACTTTCTTTAGACGAAGGAATCCAAGCTGTTCCCCGCCGAAGGCGGATTGGAAGAATGAGAACCGCTCCTGTAGTAAGGATCAAGCACCTCATTGTTAAAAGGTCTGCTGAAATCTTCAGCAATTTCAGCGGACCGTTCGTAATCCTGAACCTCACGTTGAATCATCTCTTGCTGAACATCCTTATCCTGTAGTTCCCTATCCAAACTTCTTTCATCCCAATAACGGTCGTTGTGGTGTTGACCGGGCTCGGCTACGGGTGGAAGTTCAGAGGGTTTGACTACTTCCCAATCAGGTTCTCGAGTACAGTCAATCCCTGCATCCTCGATGTTGTCTACGCTTTTAGGTCGTTCACCCGGATATTCGCAGTGAGAATCGTAACCCTCTCGGTCGTGAAAGGATTCAGACAGGTCATATGGTTCAGGCGACTTAGTAACTCGATCATTTGAATTTTGTCCAACTTCCGGCACATCAAGGTTCGACTGGTCTTCCCGGGCGAGCTGCAATTCACGATTGGCATTTTCCATCTGAGAAGAAATTACATCGTTTTTTGATACTTCCATCGCTACATCTTCAATGTATTCAAACAATATGGCAAATGCAAAGGATATAAATTAAAATTTGAAAAGAGAGAAGGTAGGATATTTGCGTTGAATGGTTTTGTTTTTCGAACTATAACTTAAGAACCATGGCGAGAGAAACTGTAATTATTGAATGTACTGAAGCACGCAAGGAAGGTAAACCTCCCAGCAGATACATGGCATCGAGGAACAAAAAACTTCAAACTGATCCAGTGGAAAAGAAAAAGTATAACCGGTTTCTTCGCAGGCATACTCTTCACCGAGAAATAAAAAGTTGATTTCAATCTAACCCGATCAAATCCATCAGGTGTTTGGATATCGATTCAAACGCGATGCTTGCATTGCATTCAGGGTTTGAGATCACGACAGGGATACCATGATCTCCTCCCATCCGTACCTCTTCATGTAATGGAATTTCACCTAGGAAGCTTGTTGAAAGAGCCTGTGCGGTAGTGGGACCTCCCCCTTTTCCAAATAAGAAGGATTTTTCTTTGGTATTCTCGTTGAGAAGAAAACTCATGTTTTCAACCACTCCAAGTAATGGCACGTTCACTTTCTCAAACATTCGTGCTCCTCTTCGAGCTACTTCGACGGCAGCTCTCTGTGGTGTAGTAACAATGATGGAGCCGTCAAGGGGCAAGATTTGGGCTAAAGAAAGCTGGGCGTCTCCAGTACCGGGAGGAAGATCGATAAGTAAGAGATCCAGCTCTCCCCATTCAACGTTTTCAGCGAATTGTTGGATCGTCTTCATTACCATGGGTCCTCTCCAAACGACAGGAGTTTCTTCGTCCACCAAAAGACCCATCGACATTACTTTCACTCCGAAGCTTTCCACGGGTTCCAAAAGATTTTCACGGATTACGCGTGGTTTTTCAGTGGCTCCCATTAGCAAAGGCAAGGACGGTCCATACACATCGCAATCCATGAGACCAATCTTCAACTGCCTACCATTTTCCCAAGACAAATTTGAAAGTGAACAACCCAGGTTTACGGTTATCGTGGATTTACCTACGCCACCTTTTCCACTGGCAATGGCAACAATCTTTTTGATTTTATCGTATTGTTTACTCTCATTTGATCCTGAAAGTCCGGAATCGTTCTTTGACTGGGTCTTTTGAACAACTATTTTTACTTCCACACTCTCTACTGCATTGGAATTTTTCAGAACCTGCTCAATTTCTTTTTTCAAAAGGTTGGGAACAGTTGGATCGCTGAGGGACAGCTCCAAGGAAATCGAAGCCTTTTGTTCTTTTAAAGTGGCTTCTCTCACAATGCCGAAGGAAACGATGTTTCGAGAAAATCCGGGATACTTGATTTTTTTCAGCAGAGAAATGAGATGTTCGTTCATGATTGGCGGTTTATTTTCTTCAAGTTGAGAAATTAGAATTTGGTCAAGGGTAAGTTGCTGAAGATGCTTTTGATTTTTTTCAAATTCAATAATTGGATATCAGGATAGGTTTGCGCTTGCCGAAAGGAAGAGGATTTGAATGTTGTTTATTATGGGCGTGGTTACTTTTGGAACTAATTGGTTTTGCAAATCGATGAAAAGAAACATTTTACTGCGTGTGTTTTTTTCCGGTTTAATGCTTCATTTCACGTGTAATGGGTATGGGCAAGGATCTTCGAAGATTATTCTTGGTCCCATTGTTGGAGAATTGGAAAAAAAACAAATGCCTCTGAATTTGGGATCCACTTCAAAATCGTTGGTTCCTTTGATTGCCAAGGCAATTTCCATTCATGGTGGATTGAGATTAACCACGCCAACGGAAAGTCGCTATATTTGTTCGTTTTCCGAGGTTGCTGAAAGACAGGTTTCGGTCACGGTCACTGCTGGAACATCCTCTAGGGAAATCAAAATCTTAAAAGCAGATGGACCCACCATGGAAGATGCGGCTTTGCTTGCCTGCGATAAAGTGGTTTCATTTCTTTTGCAAATTCCTGGGTTCTTTTCCGGTAAGATTTGTTATTTATCGGATTTGTCAGGAAAAAAGGAAATTTTTACAGCTAATGCCCTTATGAGTTCTGCTCGTCCTCAAACTTCATACGGTAAGATCACCTTTAATCCAAGTTGGGACAATACAGGCTCCGGGATTTTTTTTACCAGCAATCGAAAAACTTTCAATAACGTCTATTATCTGAATTTGTCAGATCGCAAAGTTTCGACCATTGCGAATTATCGGGGTAGCAATCTTCGAGCCGTTCAAAATCCGAAGTCCTCCCAAGTTGCTCTCATTCTTTCAAGCGCAGCATCTGGAAATCCAGAGGTTTGGCTATCCTCGACTGCCAGGAGCAAACCCAAACGTCTCACTCGAAACAAAAGCAATGAATCGGGACCGTCCTGGTCTCCCGATGGGCGACGCTTGATGGTGACTTCCGATAGCAGAGGAAAACCTCAGATTTACGAAGTCTCGCTTTCATCAGGAGTTCTGTCGAGGATTGCAACCAACGTCAGTTCCCATTGTACGGAAGCAGCTTGGAATCCTGTCGATCCAAGCCGCTTTGCTTTCACTGCTGCAATTGCCGGTGGGTTTCAAATTTGTGAGTACGATTTCAGAAGTCGAAAAAGCAAAATTTTGACAAAAGGAGTCAGGGATGGCATGCAACCGTCTTGGGCAAATGACGGCAGACATTTGTATTTCACCGAAAGATCTTCTTCTGGACTAACCAGAATCATGATTTTGGATACCGAATTTGAAGAAGCAAAACCAATTGCTTTGCACAATTCGAATTTTGGAAACTGTTCACAAGTCAGTTTTCATTATCCTTTCTGAACAAGGAATTTTCTCGCGCGTCGCCCTCTGCTTTGCCTAGTCTTGGATATTGTGCAATTGCCGAAGAAATTTCTTATCTTAACTTTATATCTTGTACTCCAAGCAACGATTTTTGCTTCGTTGCGAGTGAAGTGTGAATTGAAATCGGGTGCAGTGGTTTCAGGAACGGTTTTGAAAGAAACAAATGATTATTTGCTGGTGGACTTGGGGTATGACGCTTTGCGAATTCCCATGGATGAATGCAATGAGATCATCAGATTGAAAACGACTGAAAATTCCATTGTGAAAACTTCGCAAGATTTATTCAGTGTTCAGAGCGCTCCCTCTTCAGGTGTGCTTGGAGACTTGGTGGAAGGACTGGGTTCGGCGGTGGTTATGATCCGGACCCCGGTCGGATTGGGTTCTGGTTTCTTCATCCATCAAGATGGTTATGTCGTAACCAATGACCATGTGGTGGCAGGAGAAAGGAAAATCTCCATCACTCAGTTCAGTCGCTCCAAAGATGAATTGCTCAAGATTAATTATGACAAGGTTAGAATTGTTGCAACCGGTGGAAACCTTGACCTCGCTCTTCTCAAGATTGAAGATCAACCGAATGATTCATTTCCTTTTGTCTCGCTCGGAGATTCAAACAAACTTCGACAGGGTGAAAGGGTGTTTGCAATAGGAAGTCCGCTTGGCCTCGAAAGGAGTGTTTCGGAGGGAATAATAAGTCTTCGTAATCGAATCGTACAAAGCAGGTTGCATATTCAGACAACTGCAGAGATAAGCCCGGGAAACTCAGGAGGTCCTCTTTTCAACTATAAGGGTGAAGTAATAGGTGTGAACAATATGAAAGTGGTTTCGCAAGGAGCCGAGGGGCTTGGCTTCGCCATCCCTGTTCAAACCCTTAAAGGCTTCCTTCGAAATCGAGACGCTTATGCATTCGACCCTAGAAATCCCAATGCAGGATTTCTTTACCTCTCGCCTCCTATTGACGAACCAGTCACTTTTTCCAAATGAATTCCTTCCCCCTTTTTCTCCTCATAACGATCTTTTTTCTTTGCCGTACCATCCACCTGTCAGCTTCACAGAAAAGCAATTTGATTCAATATTTGCCGGAAGACAGCTTTTTTGCTTTGGAAATAGATGATTGGCCTTCGTTTAGGGAGAATCTTGCCAAAGGTCCATGGGGTGTAGTGTCGAAGTTTCCGGCATGGGATAAGATTAGCCAGTGGATCGTGGAAAACTGGGAGGGACAATTCACTCATTTTTCCGAAGAAGGAAAGCGGTATGCAAAGGACCATTACAAAGAGATTTATTTGCCGATCATCGAATCCATGAATGGTGGGATGATCCTGGCAGCGGGAAAAATCGCAAGAAGTTTTCAAAGTGAAGTCCTTTTAAGGGAAGATAATAATGTTGAGAAATCAGGGTGGAAGGCTCGAAGATTGCCGTGTATTTCCTTTCTTGCGGAAAGCAGTCTTTCTGACGAGGAGTTTGAGGAAATGCTCGATTGGATGAGTGCTTGGATAAAGAACGACAAAATGGACCATACAATGATCGAAAAATCTCTGATTTCAGGTGTGGAGGTCCATTGGATTGGAAACGCCAAGAGTGAAGAACTTACCAAGATACTTGCCAAGGATACAATGGTCGCTCTTGCCTTTCACAAGGGCATGTTCCTCGCAATGACCGGGGGAGAGGAGCATGTCAAGGAAACCATCCTTCGCATTCAGGGAAAATCAACATCTTCTTCTTTTGCTGATTCCATGCAGTATCGGGATTGCTTTGATGAGATTAAAAAAGGACAGGCCCGGGCGTTTCTAAACTTCGAAAAGATTTTTTCCATGGCTGAACGAATGGAGGAAGTACAAGGCTTTAAAATCCCAGAAAATCCATTTCAAATCACATTGAAAGGATTAATCGATGGTCTTGGGTTTTATGGACTGGATCATTTTGCCATGCAGATTGATGCGGCAGATGAAGGCTTTTTTGTATCTTCGGGCCTTTTCATGAACGAAAGAGAAGGCATGCTCGCTTTGTTGAATCCAACGGATGCGGAGGTTGAGTTCTTTGATTTTACTCCAAAAGATGCATTCGGAGTTTCTACCATACGTTATGATTTTGCACAGATCTGGCCTATTATCGAGAAGACTCTGACGAGAATCAGTCCGGGGTTGGGCTTGCTGGTAAACTCTCAAATTCAGGCCTTTGAAGATCAAGCCGAACTGTCTCTTCGTAAGGATCTGTTCGGTTCCATGGGTGATGCAATGCTGAGTCTTACCTACTTGAACCAATCAACATCTGGAGAAATCGATGTGGAAGGACAAAGTACTTCGATTTACGCGATCTCTTTGAAAGATCCCGACCTTTTTGACCGAACCCTTCGTTTTATGTTCGATGCTGTGACCCAAGGGAGTGATTTATTTAAGGAACGTGAGTATCGGGGCGTGCTGGTGCGTTCCATGCGTGGGTCGGAAGGATTGGGTTCCTCCATGAGTTATGCGGTGTTTGATCAATGGTTACTTCTTTCAAATGGAGAAGAACGTCACCTGAATCAATTGATCAATCGGATGCAGGGAGAAAAGTCCGCCCTTTGGGAACAGCCGTATGTTCGTGAGGTTGTGGATGATTTGCCTTCTGGTGTCCGCCAAGTCGACTATTTTAAATTGAGTCAAATCGTTCCCTTCTTCTCCTCCATGTTCAAGTCTGTCGAGTCGGACATGAAAATCGATTTGAATCCGCAAGATTTCGGCGAGTTTCCTTATTTTATGTTGGGTTGGACAATGGATCATGTGGACGGAATGATTACCAAAGTCGGACTTTTTCATATTCCCGAATGAGTATGTTTGAAAAAATATTTTCAGCCGTCCTCCGTGGTGTTGCCTGCTTCTTCCTTGCAGTCCAGTTTCTTAATCCAAAAAAAGCCCATTCGGTCCGTTTGTCTTCGCCCGAAGTTCATTTGGCCGGTTGGAACGCCCGATGTTTGGATCATGCCGACTTAAATGACGATGGTCTGCAGGATTTGGTCTACTTCAATCTCGATCGATCATGCATTGAAATTCTCTATCGTTGCAAGAAGGGAAAGCTTCCTCCTCGGATTCGGCCCGTTGAGAAAAATCGTTGGGAACCTGTGCTTGAAGATGCATTATACATAAAAGAGCGTATCTTTGTTCCCACGAATCTAACTTCTTTGGCCATTGGCGATTTGAATCAGGATGGACTTCCGGATTTGGTTCGAGGAAGTTCCGAAGATGGTGTATTTGTACATTTCCGAGAGAGCAATTCCACCTGGAGCGAACCGCTATTACTTGATACGGGAAAACTTCGCCCATTTCCTAAGTCTTTGCAAATAATGTCTCATCCCCCCAACGGCAATTCGGCCTTATTCCTTTTCGGCGTGGATGGTTTGGAAAGATTGGACTTTAGGGATGGCAAGCCATCGTATCCATCAATGCTTGCAAGGGAGGATGGTAAGCGAGCTTATGGAACTGAACTTTTGGATCTCAACGGGGATGGTTTCATCGATTGGATTTACTTAGTTCCGGAAGACAAGGATTCACTTAAACTCAGACTTGGTGATGAATCTGGATTTGGTTTTGAATCTTCTTTTGATCTCAGTTTGTCCTCCTTTCCGATTCCCTTTTCAAAAGAGAAGGAAAAAGATCCCATTCGTTTTTGTTCCGTTGAAGCAAATTCAAACGAAGCGGTGGTATTTTTCTTCAAAAAAAACCTCTTACAGCTCGCTGACAAGGAAGCCAATGTGCTTTCATACGATTTGTTTTCAGAATCAAATAGGGGCGCTTCTTGGGCAATGGAGGATTTTGACGGCGATGGTTGGGTTGATCTCGTGGTCGCTGATTCTTCCCATGGCGAACTTCTTTTTTTACCCGGAAAGTCTGGTGGCGCTTTCAAGGGAATCATCAAGAATCCCTCACTTCGAGGAATTTCTTGTCTAGTTCCGGTCCGTTCAAACGGTGAAACCAGGACTAAACTCTTGATTTTGAGTAAAGATGAAGAGGTTGTGGGATTGGCGGATTTTACCACTAAGGGAACTTTCTCTTTTCCCAACTTGCTACCCACGAAAGGACTGCCTCTTATAGCCTGCTCCGGTGACTGGGATTCCGATGAACAGGATGAAATATTGATGGTTACCAAATTTAATGATGGTTTTTTTCTGGAAACCTGGAAACTGGATGAGGATGGAGAATTCCGTATGCTTCATTCGTTTGAGCTTGTTGAATGGCGTCGCGAACCCGTGGGAATTTTTCCGTTTCACCTCAATGGAGATGGTATACTTGACTTGCTTGTGCTGAGCAGTCGAGATGCTCCGTCTGTTTTCATCGGAAGTTCTTCCGGAGAGTGGAAAGAAGTGGCAAAGGACTCGGTGGTAAGAAAGAGTTTTCTCAAGGGAGTCGGGACCGATCGCTTGGGTTTGGTGGAAAATGCAAATTCTCCTTCTGATGAAATTCTAATCAGTGGCAAAGGCTTTGTTCGTTCTGCCATATGGGAAAAGGATGATTTCAAAGTCACCAGGCAATTCAATTCTGAGGATCAAAGCAAGGAATTGTACGTCCCCCAATGGTTGGATATGGATAAGGACGGAGCAGATGAGTTATACGCATATCACTCAGGCGGGTATTGGGAGAGACTCTCAGGGGGTTTCAAGGGAGGAAGCATAAAAATAGGAACGGATAAAAGTATGATTAGACCTTTGCAATCTTCTGTCATTCACTCAGAAGAATGGGAAATCCTTCTTTCCTTAGGAACAAGTGGTTTTCAAATATTAACCCATTCGGATTCAGAAAATTTCGGAATTAAAGTGGAATCTCGTTATCTTACGGATTTGCCCGGCGTTAGATACAATGGGATCGAATGGGGAGACTTCAATGGAGACGGTCTGGCTGATTTGGTCTGTTTGGATGGACGAAAGAATCTTTTGGAATTTTTATCCTTTGATGCCTCGCAAAAAACCTTGTCCAGTTTGATGCACTTTCAAATCTTTGAACAAAATATGCACTATCAAGGAAAAAAAGGAGGTATGTACGAACCCCGGGAGGGCTTGGTGCTGGATTTGAATGGGGACCTTCTGGACGACTTGGTCCTCTTGATACATGACCGATTATTGTGCTACCATCAACTGGGAGGTAAGAAAAAGTGAAGATTCTTGTATTGGGTGATGTAGTCGGTCGTCCGGGAAGGAATTTTCTTACCCAACGCTTGCGGGAAGTTCGTTCGGAGTTATCGGTTGATTTGGTTATTGCCAATGGTGAAAATGCCGCCGGAGGAGCTGGAATAACGGCCAAAACTGCGGAAGAATTGCAAAGTGCAGGGGTGGATGCCATTACTCTTGGTGATCATGTCTGGGATCAAAGAAATTTTGAGAATGAAATTGACGAGCTTCCCTATGTTTGCCGCCCTGCAAACTTACCGGATTCCAATCCCGGAAGGGATCACCTTTTAGTGGAATTCGGGGGTTTCAGAGTGGGTATACTGACGGTTCTAGGTCGCAGTTTCATGGGTCCGAAAGTAGCCTGCCCCTTTGCTACGGTGACCCGTATGATCGATGAATTAAAAACGAAGACCGATTGTTTGATCGTGGAAATTCATGCAGAAGCAACCTCAGAAAAGGAAGCCATGGGGTGGTATCTCGACGGCAAGGCGACTTTGGTCTTTGGCACACACACTCATGTGCCCACTGCGGATGGACGAATCCTTAAAAAAGGAACAGCTTACCAATCGGACCTGGGGATGACTGGACCTAGAGAGTCCGTGCTTGGTCGTGAGATCGATGCATGCTTGGGACGCCTCTTGGATGGTATGCCACGGAAGTGCCCGGTCGCCGATGGGGATGTGGGCTTGCAGGGTTGTTTGGTCGAAATATCGAAAGAGAAACCGTTGTTTCCTAAATCTTACGAACGGGTTGAGATTCGATAAGAGAAAAATGGAACACCAGTAATCTATCGGCGACCGCCAAGTAGTCCTAAACGATGGGCCCAGTAAAGTAGAGTCAACAAGGAGGTAATAAATGCGGCAACATAGGTCATAGCTGCTGCGTTTAAGACTTTTCTTGCCCCGTCAAGTTCTTTCTCCGTCACATAATTTCCCTTTTGCAGGCAAACCAATGCTCGGTTGCTTGCATCGAATTCTACGGGAAGGGTAACGAGGGTGAAGACGGTGGTGCATCCGAAAAGCAAAACTCCAAGCCATGAAAGAGAAGTGCCTGTTGCAGACTCTGCTCCACCAAGTAAAAAAGCGAGAAAGATAACGATCATCGAAAGCCCGCCACCCAAGTTTGCAACAGGCACCCATGCCGAACGAAAGGAAAGGAGCGTGTAAGACTTTGCATGCTGAATGGCATGTCCGACTTCGTGAGCGGCTACTCCGAAAGCAGCCATACTATTGGAGTCGTGAACAGATTCACTGAGTCTAAGAGTTTTGGAACGTGGATCATAATGATCAGTGAGCTCGCCGGGCACCGCCTCCACACGCACATCGCGGATGCTGTTGTCTTCAAGAATTTTCCTGGCAACGTCAGCGCCCGTCAATCTAGAGCGGGTGGTGTACTTGCTGTATTTACGAAAACGGCCCTTGGTGATGGCTGATGCGTATAAGCTCAAGCCCATTCCGATGCCGATGACTAAAAGATAGAGTGGGTCAAAAATCATGGTTTACAAATAGTTGATTTTTAAATTACGAAGGCAAATTTGTTATGGTTGTGTGAAAAAGCGAGAAAATGGATGAACAATTCTTATTTTCCTTCGTATGCTTTGTGAAAGGCAAGAATGGAGGATTTCAGATTTGCGCACGAATCCGCATCGGTGTTTTGTTTGCATTTCATTGCAGAAACGAGAACGGCATGAGCCCCCTTCAACTGTTTTTCATAATCTTTTGCACTATTCTTGATTCTTTGGATCAGAAAGTATTCGCAAATGGTTTTTTGAATGGCCGAGGCATGCGCTTCTTTGGTCGCGACCCAACGGGAAAGTTGCTGGATGGACAAGGCATCTGAATTGGAACTAAGTTCTACTATCAGTTTGGATGCTTTTTCGATGGTCGATTGATCTTCAAGCATTTGTTCGAAGCGAAGTTGATCGGAATAAATGCCGCAAGGCACCTGACAATGACCAAAGGATTGTTTGCATAAAAGAAAACCAATGAACGGTACGAAAATGAAGTATTTTAATTTCATAATTTGTATACGATATGTGAAATGAACAATATAACCAACTTTCAAGTTTAATTCCTTTTAGATGCCAAGCAAAAGCATTCATTCAAAAAGTTTTTCTTCAACCGCATGAGATTAATCGAGAAAAAATCTGCAAACAATTCACTGGTTCAATTAATTCAAGGCAAATTTCACCTCTACCTTGACCCTCACTTCAAGCTCCTCGGGAGCTTGTATAGGTACCTCTTTTGCCATCATCACGGAGGATTCGAGCATTCTTCTAGCCTGAATCGGTCTACTTCCCTGAGAGAGCTCTTTTATGGTGAGGGGTTGACCTACTCCAATATGCAGAGCCTCCGTCATCATCTCTGCTTTATACAGAGCATTTTCCATTGCCAAAACACGTGCTTCTTCCATGTAGGGAAGAGTGTCCTCAACTGTAAAAGTGAGCGATTCAAAATCATTTCCACCTGAATCGACTACAAGTTGCATGATTTCACCCACTTTAACCAAATCCCTCACCTTGACCAGCAAAGTATTGGAGACTTCATAACCAATGACCAAGGGGGGTTGGTTCTTACGATATTCGCGAAGAGGGGAAATTTTGAAATTCAAGGTTTCCAGATCATCTTGGCTTATGTCTTCTTCAACAAGCGTATTTAGAATTTTTTTGATCGATTCATTATTTGACTCGGTTGCTTGCTGTGCGACTTTTTCAGTCGTTTTTACACCTAAACGTAAAATTGCCAGATCAGGAGGTGCTTCCACCATTCCTTCACCTGTCACCAAAATCCATCTGTCGATTGAAGATTCTTCTGCATCTGCATAGCGTGAAAGAGAAGTGAAAATGCAAATAAGTAAGAAAAGCGTGATCGTCCGTGCCTTCATTTGAAATAAAAAATGAAAGAGTTAATACCTGGAGGCAAGACTGTTATCAATCCGTTCGCCATAGGATTGGAAACTGGAAATTTTTCCGGAGATCACTTCGTCTTTTGACCTTTCGATCATTGCATCGGCCACGCATTTATTCTTGTTGATTCCAATACAATATTTCCATTCACCAAGCATGAACATAAGCCACGAATTTTCTCATCTTCTTATCCCTTACTTCATGTTTATGGCTTGCAGAAAGGTTTAGAACCTTGCTTTCTTTCGAATAGCAGGCTCAAAGAAAAATTGAAATGTTCATTGAAAAGTCTTTTGAAAAGAACAATCAGTTCGACGTCGAACTTGGACTAAAACACTTTCATCCAACCAATTAGAATGAATTCACTTATTTATATTGAAAAGAGTTGGTCGGGATGAATCGCAAATTACTCCTTGGATTCTGCAAGACCATCTTTTCGACCCTTCGGATTACCATTAGTCCCTGAAATCCTTGATCTTCCATTAAAATGAAAAATAGCTCCTCACTCATTCGCATCGATCGATCCTTCACAAAAGATGAGAATATTTTTCAAACCATGGGGGTTCTTCATTCATCGGTCGATCCAATTTGACGATTTTCGAAAAGAATGATTGTATTAGGAATGAACAATAGGATCGCGATACTTGTTTTAACTTCGCTTCCATTTGGATGTGCCCAAGAAGTGAAGAAAGATTCGGTCGAAGAGGAACAAACCCTTTCTGTTGAGTCTAATGAAATTCCTGATGAGTCCAATGAATCCCAACCCCAGAAACCTGAAGCTAAAGTTGTTTCTGAAGAACCAATTATTTCTGAGGATATTCAGAAAATAAAGGAACCTCTTATGACGGTAATCGCCGAAATAGTGGAGGACTTACCGGTTGTGGAACCTGATCCTATATCGGAACTGGATGAAGAAACTGATGAACTACCCGAAGCTGTAACTGATGAGGTTGATGATTCACCAGTGATGATTCCAACTCCTCAAATTACTCCTATTCAGGAAATTACCGAAATTCCCTTAAAAACTGTACAAGAAGCACCTCTGTCGACTTTTGACTTCCCGAGACTGTATCGGGGAAAACCTCTGTTGCAAGACAGACACAAAATGAAGTCCTCTACGGAAAATCCTACGAGTTCGCCTTAGAGATATTCGGTTTTTTTTAAACTGAGATTCGTTTCTAGTCATCTTTTTCGTCTGCTTCCAAGGTACTTTAATTGGGAATCCCGCGATCATCAGGAAAATCTTTGCAGGCAAAAGTAAAGTGAGTCATCGCTGGTGTATGATCATTCAGTTTCTTTGATTGACGAAGTATGATTCCACATCTCACCTACTGTTCAAAAATCATTCTTAGAAATTCTGCGCTTGTTAGCTCGGCTTGTTCTCTTTCCATTACGGACAGGTAACAGGAGATACCGATTGTTTTACACCTATCCTTAAGCAGACGACCAAATCCGGCGTGGTGAATCCCGTCGCCCTTGATTACTGGTACGGGATCGGGCTTTTTATACCTCAGCCAGACCGGGGGATCGTCCTTGGTGACGTGAGTGAGGGGTGAGCACTTAAGGGATAGGACCTTGAACTTTTCCCATTCTTTCATCAGTTGCTCGTGACTGGCGGCGCCGACCGTTTTCCAAATCATAGGATGGCGAATGCAGGCGGGACCAATTTTCTTCTCCAAAAGAAAAGGATCGAGTGTGGTTTGTCCGCCCATGGCTACGGCACCACAAACACGCGACGATTCGCGCAGCACCGGGTCATCGCTTTCAGGATTCGCAAGGTCATCGTGGTAGGCGAGCCACATGCTCGATGCGGCTCCGGCAGACCCTCCGGTCACTGCGATGAGGCTGGAGTTGATGTTCCATGCCTTGGCTTTGGTACGGAGAAACTGTATTGCCCGGGCGGCGTCATAAACTGCAGCCGGTAGCAGTTCCACGCCCGCAAGGCGATAGTCTATGGAAGCATAACTGTAACCATGTTGCAAGAGCTTGGGACTCACCGTTTCCATTTTTTTCCCTCCCAGCCAACCGCCTCCATGAATATGGACAAGCAGGGGAGTTGGCTTCGGGGACCTGTTCTTCCAAAAATTAAGCGTCATGTCTTTGTGAGGTCCGTACGAAACATCACTGAAAGTCGGTTTGATCTTTTGGCCATAGACAAAGCTCGAAAAAAGAACAAACAGCACGGCAAAAAAGGTTAATCCAGTCATGGGAGTTTACTAGACTATTTTAATGCCTTGGCAACACTTTGGCTGGGAAAAGTTATCCCTTGTGTAAAGTGGTTTTATGTAATTTTCCCACCCCTTGGTTAAAAGCTGGGCATTTCCTTTTTAGCATAATCTATCATTTGTCTGGGTAGTTTACATCTTAGGAATGCAAAACGCGGAGATTTGTTTCCAACTTGATGATTAAGCCGAATATGAACTTCAAATGTTTTTCCGTATCTCAAGCGAGAAGATTTGACTACGAATTTTTTGTCGATGATTTTTTCCCAAGGCTTTAGAAGTTGCCCGAATTCTATAACTTTCATAGAGTAGTATTTTGTTGGAACTTTTAAAATGACTTTTCCAAATTTATTTAGAAATTTCTACATTAAGATTTTAATTTTTAATGATTTCGCCACCAGAAATGTTGGCACGCATTTTGCCGGCCTTTGAAAAACTGTGAAAAAAAACTCAAATGTCATACTTTCTTACTGATTCCCTTCCTGGATGTTCAGAACTAACTTTGCGGGAGTAGCTCAGCTGGATAGAGCATCGGTCTTCTAAACCGGTGGTCGTGGGTTCGAATCCCACCTCCCGCGCCATTCATGCAATTAAAAGAATAGTCATGAATAGTTCTGAAATAACTGATAATCAGCGACTTGCAATTTAAGTAAGTCATGCTTTTGTAGTTTATATATTTTTTTCTTAAAATGAACTTAAATGAATAAATTGGCACTTTTTAGCAGGAAAACTGACAATAAACTGACAACGAAATGACAAGTCAATCCATTGAGTTTCCAATTAAATTTCTTCTTTTCCAAAAAAATGCTCAAGGATTTCAGTTATATTAATTTATTTCACCAGCTAAAGTATTTGATAGTAGTTTCGAAGCCACTTGATTCGAGAGACTTTTTTACTCTCCAGACAGTTTCCATGTCATCCGCAGTACAATAGCATAGATTACTTCCTGGGCGGTCACCTTCAAAAAATTTAAGCCCAGGCATTTCTCCTTTTATTTCCTTCAACAGAAAAGTCCTCATCTTCGCTGCTGGGCTTTCCCTCATTTCATATTCGGTTTCCAGCCAAGACATAGCCTCTCCAGATTCTGGATCCAGAGGCTGTTTCATTTCACCAATTAGTTCCTGAGGTGAAACGCCGCTTTTCTGTTTGATCGCAAGTTCTTTCTCATCACAGCAATAATTATCGAACCAATATTGCCACAAATCTTCCTCTGAATTTGGATCAATTACTTTATCTCTGAGATAATCCTCAAGGATGGGATAATTCGGTTCTTCTGAAGGGTCTCCGAGGTAAAGACAAATGTCTGTGCTTTCATCATTCAATATGTAAATCTCAACGGATACAGCTATACCTTAGTTAATAATTATTTTCACAGTAAAACCATTCAAAATGGTAAAATTTTAGATATTATCTTGATTATTTATGTAAGAACATAATGAAATGACCACTAGGTGGATTGTTACATTTATTTCATTGAAAGAATAGATTCTATTTCCCATGTTTTCTGAGTGGTTCGCTTAGAAGACATAACTAAAGATCAGATTTTAAAGGGGTTAGACTCCTCTGGTAATGCTGTGGTGATTTCTGCTGAAATGACTGGTGATAACGCCGTAACAGTTTGTTTTCGACTTCAGGACAACACTACTCGGGAAAGTATGCTCTTTCGTTCTGATGAGCAATCACTCGAATTGGTGGAGCGAGGACTACCTTGGTCCTTTGATGCTGATCCCAAAGATTTTAAACTTGGAGCAGAGGCATACAGGATTC
>CACMZN010000029.1 GCA_902618175.1 uncultured Verrucomicrobiota bacterium | reverse complement strand
TTACCAACGCATGCAAGAAAAAAATGAGCATGGACCCTCCTTCACTTTGCATGATGGACCACCTTTTACCAACGGTGATGTTCATGTGGGAACTGCGCTCAACAAAATTTTGAAAGATTCTATACTTCGCTTCAAGAATGCCCGGGGATTCAGAACCCCTTACGTACCAGGTTGGGATTGTCACGGTTTGCCCATTGAACATAAAGTTTCTAAAATCCTCCGTTCAAAGAAGGCGAGCCTTGATTACCCTTCGGTACGAAAAGCATGTGCGGATTTTTCCAGTTCCTACATTGAAAAACAAAGGAATCAATTCAAGAGACTTGGAGTTGTGGCTGATTGGGATGCAGAGTATCGTACGATGGCGCCGAAATATGAGGCCGAGATCTTAAGAACCTTTGCAGAATTCGTTCAAAAAGGTTTGGTTTACAGAAGTAAAAAGCCTGTTTATTGGTCTATTCCTTGTCGGACCGCATTAGCTGAAGCGGAAATAGAGTACCATGATCATACCAGTCCTTCAGTTTTCGTCCGTTTTAGGATAAGAGACTGCGAACAGGAGTCGTATATTGTTATCTGGACCACCACTCCTTGGACCTTGCCTGCAAATTTGGGTATAGCCGTACACCCTCGTGAAAAATACGTCGAACTGAAGTACCAAGGAGTAAGTTATTGGGTAGGGGCTAGGTTGGCGGCATCTTTCATTAGTTCATGTTCTATGAAGGGAGCAGTTTCAGGGTGCGAAATTCGGGGTGAGGAAATGAAAGGTTGGATAACAGACCATCCTTTCATCGAGCGGGGAAGTCCTTTGCTTATGGCTGAGTACGTCACCATGGAAACTGGAACCGGATGTGTGCATATTGCTCCTGGACATGGTTTGGACGATTATCTCACCGGGATAGCCAACGGATTGGAGGTTTATTGTCCCTTGGACGATAGTGGATGCTATGCAAACGATGGAAAAATACCTGTCGAATTGGTTGGTCTTTCCGTATTGGAAAAGGGCACCGGTTGTCAGGCGAATGACAAGGTTCTTGATATACTCAAAAAAACCAACTCGTTGCTTGCTCATTTTGATTATGGACACCAATATCCTCATTGTTGGAGGAGTAAGACACCGGTGGTTTTTAGGGCAATGGATCAATGGTTTGTTTCCTTGGACAAGGAGAATCTAAGGGAAAAGTGCATAGAGGAAATTTCCAAAGTTTCCTTCACTCCGGACTGGGGCCAAAATCGGATTCGCGGTTTTCTGGAATCTCGCCCCGATTGGTGTATTTCGCGCCAGCGCTCATGGGGCGTTCCGATCCCTGTGTTTTATGATGACCAGGGGGAAGCCTTGCTTGATTACGATCTAATTCTCTATCTTTCCAAGCGGATTGAGCGTGAAGGCACTGACTCCTGGTTTAAGCTATCAGAAAGTGAGCTTCTCAAAGATTATGATCTTCCAATTAAATGGAAGGGAAAAATTCTTCGCAAAGGGTTGGACACTCTGGATGTATGGATAGATTCGGGTTCAAGTCATCGTGCTGTTCTTCGTGGGAAGAAGGACTTGAACTGGCCTGCGGATCTCTACTTGGAAGGAAGTGATCAGCATCGTGGATGGTTTCAAAGTTCCTTGTGGACCAGTATGATTGCTTATCAAAAGGCACCATATAAGAGAATTCTCACACATGGATTTGTGGTTGATGGAATGGGAAGAAAAATTTCAAAAAGCGACGGTAAGCCTCAGACTGCGGATTCGTACGTAAGAAAGTATGGAGCAGACGTATTGCGATATTGGGTCTGTTCGGAGGATTTCCGCAGGGATATTCCTTTATCAGACGAGATTTTGAATCAAGTAGTGAGGGCCTACCGGACACTTCGAAATACCATCAGGTTTCAACTTGGTACTCTACATGACTTTTCTTCTGAAGAGAATCGAGTTGAAGTATCGAGAATGCAAATGATTGATCGATGGGCATTGGCTAAAACCGCTTTTTTGGCATCCGAAGTAAGCGTTGCTTATGAACACTACGAACTTCACAAGGTCGTTCAACTGGTTAACCGATATTGTTCGGGAGTTTTGTCTTCGACTTATCACGACATAATAAAAGATCGATTATATACTCTGCATTTCAATGACCCCAAAAGAAGATCTACCCAAAGTGCTGTTCAATTAATTTTTGAAACTCTTGTTCGACTAATTGGACCGATTGTTCCTTTTACAGCCGATGAAGCCTGGTCTTTTTACAGAACAGGAAAAAGAATGAGTGACTTCCCCATAGCCTTGGAGGATTGGCCGGAATCCCCCATTGATTGGAGCAAAGGGGAGGTTATTAAGGAAGCAGAAATACTTCTCAATTTCAAAGATTCTCATGTGAATGAAGCTCTTGAAAAACTTCGAGTTGACAAAAAAATCGGACAATCCTTAGACGCCGAGATTCAAATTATCGTAGCTGTGGATGAACCAATTTATGAAACGCTTTCGAAATACCATGCCGAACTGGCTGAATTATTCATTGTTTCATCAGTACTATTGAGAACAACTGATTCTGGGACGGAGTTGTCAGTATCTGCTCAACATGCTCCGGGAGTTCGTTGTCCAAGAAGTTGGCGATGGGTGCCTGAATTGGTTATGGCAGAGGGATGGGGAAAAGTTTCTCCAAGATGTGCTGATGTTCTTGCCAAGCTATCATGAAATTGTATTTTTCGAAAACCTACAGTAAATGACTATTAAGAAGAAAGAACCGAAAATTGCTGCCAAAAAAGATTCTCAGAAAAGGGAATCTAAGTCTCCGAATAAATTGAAACCTCAGGCTGGTAAGAATAAATCCAAGAGTTCTGCTCCCAAAGAAAAGACTCGTACAGCGGTTAATTCCAAAACCAAAGGTGTTTCAAGATCCAAAAACTCAGATAATTTCGAGAATAAGCCAACTGTTGAAAAAAAACGACGAAACAGTTCGAAATCTGCCGATAGAGAAAACCGGGTAAGAGAGATAGCAAATAAAAATAAAGTTGTTAAGCTAGATGAGAAAAAAGAGAGCAAGGGCTTTTCTTTGGATGACGTTCGATCCATCTTGAAATCAAGAAGTAATAAATCTAAAACTGTGCCTGCCACGAGCATTGAGTCATCTACAAAGGCAACCAACACACAAAAAGTTCCCACTTCTACACGCAAACGTTCTGCAAAAGTAAAAAAGCTTCAAACCGCGTCCATTGACGATATTTTGGGTTTTGGTAGTTCTCTTGGTTCAAAACGCCCAATTCGCGATGAAAGCAAAGTACCTAAAGAATGGTTTACTTATTATAAAGATTTAATGACCTTGCGGGCATCTTTGAAAGGGGCCTTGGGAGAACGATCCAGTGAAACAATTGGTGCTTCTGCTCGTGAGGCGTCAGGTGAACTTTCTCTTAATTCTTCTGATGCAGGAACCGAGACTTTTGATCGTGATGTTGCTCTTTCCATGGTAGCGAGTGAACAAGAGGCTCTTGAGGAAATTGAGGATGCCATAGATCGGATTTTTGACGGTACTTACGGAATTTGCCAAGAAACGAAAAAGCCTATTAAGAAAAATCGTTTGAAGGTTGTGCCTTTCACTCGTTTTTCATTGGAAGGTCAGAATTTAAGTGAAAAAAGAAAAACCAGAGAACGTGACTCCGGTGGTGGGGCGTTTGCAACAATTTCTGATTCAACTATGGGTGAGGATGGATAAGAGGTCTCTCCTCCGCTTTGAGAACTTATCTTAAATTCTGGATTCTATTCCTTTCCATATATGGATTGGATTTGACTACTAAGACATGGGTTGTCGAAAATTCCACGGAATTGCGAAGAAACCCTATCGAAATCATCGATTTAGTTGAAGGTCGCGAAGCATTTTTGGAATTTACTTATGTGACCAATCCGGGAGCTGCTTGGAGCATGTTTTCTGATTATCCGGGATATTTGACTATACTTGCATTGGCAGCTTTGTTGGGGATTTTCATATTCAGAAAGAACTTGGAAATTGACCGACCCCCACTGCAGATTATGTTTGGACTAATCTGTGGTGGCATTTGCGGGAACCTGACGGATAGACTTTTTCGTACTCCAGCCGAGGTGGTTGATTTCGTTGATGTTTATTTTCCCTTCATTGAGTACGACTATCCTGTATTCAATGTTGCAGATGCGGGAATATTTCTTGGTGCGACAACATACTTTTTTTGGGGCTTTGCAGAATCCAAGAAAGAAAATTTGGTTGATGAAAAGAAGGAAGCGAGCTCCAATGCTTCATAGCGATTCATTTCATTCCACATTCATTACTTGCTCACGCATTTTTTCAACTTCCACTCTGGCATCCAATGCAAGTTTGGTACAAGTCGTGCGTGCGGACTTCGAACAAATGGTATTTAGTTCCCGACCAACTTCTTGCAGTAGAAACTCGGTCTTTCTTCCTGTACTCGAAGTGGATGAAAAGGTCTCTTCGATTTGGTTCAAATGACTTGAAAGTCTTGTCAATTCCTCGGATATGTCACACTTCTCAGCAAACAGAGCTATTTCCTTCAATACGCGATCATCCTGCTCATCTAAATCGAGTCCTGCTTTTTTAAGTCGTTCCAAAAGTCTATTTTTCCATTCATTTGCCATTCCATGACTTTGCTGATTCATTTCATGAGTAAGTTTACGAAGTTGTTGAGTCCGATCATTCAAGTCAGAGCAAAGTTTTCTACCTTCATCAGCTCGCATGATTTTCATCTGTTCACAACAGGAAATAAGAGCTTTATCCAAGAAAGGAAATGCCTCTTCATAAGGAGGTATCCCTGAATCCTTTTTTCGAAGACTTGTCAGTTGAAGAATGATTTCAGCCGAAGGAACGAATTCTAAACCTCTCTTTTCCATAAAGGAACTTAATGATTTCAAGTCGGAGCCCAAGAAAGTCTCATCGAAGATAAGTTCGTGCTGGAAATTGGGAGATGGTTCGAGGTGGATCGAAACCCTGATCCTGCCACGATCAAAGCAACCTCGCAAGAATTGAAGGGCATGTTGTTCAAAGGATTGCCACTCCCTTGGGGATGAAACTACGATTTCAAGATTCTTTTTATTGACTGAAGAAAGTTCAAGTGAAATGAGTTGACCGGGCATTTCGACTTTTGCTCGACCATATCCAGTCATACTGTTCATCAAAGTTTCATTTGCGGCAAATCTTTGACACCCATCAGACGGGCTGCTTCTACGGCGTCCTTATCTCCTCTACCGCTTAGATTTATGCAAATTATTTTTTCAGGAGACAGTTGACTGGCTCTTTTGAAACCATAAGCAAGACCATGCGAAGTTTCCAAAGCGGGAAGTATTCCTTCTTCCGAAGATAAAGTTTTGAATGCATCCAGAGCTTCCTCATCTCCAACATGAGCATATTTGATTCTATTCTTATCTTTGTAGTAAGCATGTTCTGGACCAATGGCAGCGTAATCAAGTCCCGCTGAAACCGAATGCGTGGAACTTATCTGTCCATCGGAATTTTGTAAAATCCAAGTTTTGCATCCTTGAAGAATCCCAAGTTTACCACCCTCAAAACGAGCAGCATGTTCACCTTCTCCAAGAGATTTCCCCCCTGCTTCGACTCCAACCAAGCGAACTTGTTCTTCTTCCAGGAAGTCAAAGAAGAAACCAATTGCATTGCTGCCGCCACCCACGCAAGCGATCAGTTCGTCAGGAAGCTTGCCATGTTCGGATAGAAATTGTCTTTTCGTCTCTTCGCCAATGACTTTATGAAAATTTCGAACCATGCTGGGGTAGGGATGAGCACCCAGCGCAGAACCCAAAATGTAATGAGTGCTTCTTATGTTGGTAACCCAATCTCTCATTGCTTCATTTATAGCTTCCTTCAAGGTTTTGCTGCCAGCTTCCACACCACGGACTTCAGCACCACTCAATCGCATGCGAAAGACATTGAGAGCCTGCCTTCTCATGTCTTCTGCTCCCATGTATATTACACATTCAAACCCAAATTTGGCACATACTGAGGCAGTTGCGATGCCATGTTGCCCAGCACCGGTTTCAGCAATGATTCTCTTTTTCCCCATGCGTTTTGCAAGCAAGGCTTGCCCCAATGCGTTGTTGATCTTGTGAGCACCCGTATGAAGCAAATCCTCTCTCTTCAGAAATATTTTGGCTCCCCCGTATTTTTCGGTTAATCTTTCTGCATAATAGAGTTCAGTCGGACGACCCGCGAATGTTCGCAGCAATTTTTTGAGTTCCATATTAAAGGAAGAATCATTCATCGCGTATTCATAGGCTTCACAAAGTTCTCGAAGTGGATATGAAAGAGTTTCAGGAACAAAGGAACCTCCGTAAGGGCCGAAATGGCCTTTTTCATCAGGAACTGAAAAACGATCGGTCTTTGAAGGTTTGGTCAAAATTTGAGTATTCATAATTGGAAATTGTAAGAGTATACTAATGAAAGATTTCTTCGCGACAACCCAAGAAACAATCGCATTTCCGACTATTAAACTTTAACATGTATTTTAGATTGAACACTGCCATCATAGTTCCTGCCAGACTTGCCTCCGTCCGATTTCCTCGAAAGCTGCTTGCTGAAGTGTCCGGAAAACCTTTGATCTTGCATACTGCAGATCGCTTGAATGATCAGGTTCCTGAGCATGATCTTTTTTTTGCCGTAGATGGAGAAGAGCTTGGAAAAATCATTAAGAATGCTGGTTATGAAGTTATTATGACTAACCCTAAGCTTGCTTCAGGAACCGATCGAATTGCGGAAGCTAATCGAATATTGGGGTATGAGCGGGTTATCAATGTTCAAGCGGATGAACCGATGGTTTCGCGTTCTCATATTATGGCGTTGAAACGGTCTATGGGTAATCCTGCTTCAAGCATCTCCACACTTGCTGTCTTATTCGAAAACGAAGCTGATTTTCAGAATCCCAATAAAATTAAAGTGGTTGTCGACCAGGAGGGTTTGGCGCTTTATTTCTCAAGATCTCCCATCCCATTTCAAAGAGATTTTGGAAAACATCAACAATTCGGATCTTCAAAGCATTCGCCACTCAAGCATCTTGGGATGTATGCATATTCAAAAAGCTTTCTCGAGAATTTTTCAAAATCTGTTCCTACTGCTTTAGAAGAAATCGAAAAGTTGGAACAACTAAGAGCTATTGAACTAGGATATAAGATTTCCGTTTCCATTGTTTCAGAAAATTCTATCGGCATAGACGTAGAGGCAGACTTACATAAATTTGAATCCTTGATAAAAGGGCAGGACTTAATCCATTGATTATCTTCCGACATACAATCAAAGAAATGTTTTTTTCAACTTTCTTTGTCACTCTAGTAATGACACTGATCTTACTTTACGGAAATCTTACTAAAAATGATGAAATTATTTTAACATCCTTTTCTCATTCTCCTGCCCTAACGGTCGAACTTTGTCTCTTGCTACTTCCTTATTGCTTATCAATTGGTCTACCTTTTGGCTTTTGCCTGGCCTTTCTTATTTTTATCGGGCGTGCGGTCTCATCCAATGAAATCTTAGCCGTACAGACATTGGGCATTTCAAGAATAGTTTTCTTTTGGCCAGTTCTCTTGTCCGCACTGCTCGTCTCCGTCGTGACCTTGCATTCCACATTGGAATGGGGTCCGAAAAATAGAGCTGAATTTGATATTCTCAGCAATCGGGTGCTTTGGAACAACCTTGATTCGTTACTGGATAGCGAAGGGGAAATTGAATTTGATTTCGGTGGGGAGATGGAAGATGAATCAAAAGATAGTTTAAATTCCTTATTGTCCAGTAATGAGAAGATCAATAAAATCACATTGTCAGTAGTCGAGGTGCTTCCTCATGAGTGGATAAATCTTAGGATCACATTATTCGACGACAAGGGAATTGCTCTTGCATTCCTGAATGCTAAAAGGGCAAATGCGAATAATTTCATGGAAGACGGTCAACTTAAGCTCGACTTGCAGGAGGTGGACTTTGAACCAGCGGTTTTTGATTCTTCAAAAATAAAAAAGGAAGCGACTTTCGTATCTTTCAAACGTTGGAAGCGACCTTTGGTTTTTGCTTTGCCCTTGAGTAAGGTGAATGAAAACATTAAGAGAATGGGATTCTTTGAATTATTGACTCATTATGACTCCCTTGAGGATGAATTTAAGAAAAAGGATTGTTCTTTCCATTTGAACAAGAACCTAGCTCATGGATTGTCACCTTTTTTTTTAATTTTTTTGTTGTTTCCCCTTTCACTCGAGAAAAAATATGATGAATTCATCAAAAATCTCTCTTTAGGCATACTTGTGATTTTTATCTATTTCACACTTGGGAACTTTACGTCACATTTTCCAAAGCAAGTTGGGTTGGGCTCTTGGTGTTGTTGGCTTCCCAATGGAATTTGTCTAATCTTGGGACTTGGGATGCTTGCAGTGACAAGTGATCACAAATGAAAAGCGAATTATTAGTAAAAAATAATAGTATAATATTATATTATCCTTTTTTAACATAGAGTTTCACTAAGATTGTTTTGAAAAAAAGTTGTTTTGTCATGTATGATTATTACTAATAATGCTAATAGCCCTATGTTCCTTTGCCTAACCAAATCCAATTTATGACTATTTCAAGAAATCCCACTTTTTTTTCCATAGTTTTTTTATTTGTTTTTCCAACAACATGGGGTAGCTCATCTAGTGACTTGACCGGAACCAATTCAATAGCTGTCTACGCGGGCACCACTGCAGCACCCTATTACTGTATTGCCAGCGCAGCTATTACTGGGACTGCTGCCCACACAGGCACCGTTGTTTCAGTTTGGGATGGAAATTCTTCCATATCCTTTGGCACCGACACCAACTCGACGGGGGATGTACAAAACCCCTTCGCTTCGGCTTCCGTTTTGAACCCGCTTGTACAAATACCAGCAGTAACTGTGACCTTTAATGGTTCAATTACAGCCATAACTCCAGAATATTATGGGAATTACAAATCCTCCGGTACTGGTTTTTCAGGAGGAGCCCCCGACATATCGATCGCTGATCCCGACGATGGATCTGACGGGGCAACCGCCACCGCGACTGTGTCAAGCGGTGAAATCACAGCTATCTCCATGGACAGCACTGGATCTGGTTATGGTTCTACGGCAGCAGGAGACTCGGAACCGGAAGTCTCGTTTGTCGCGGGTCCGCATTTCTTGCGGATCACTGATACTGAAAGCACTTATTTTGGTAGAGTTTTCTTAATCACGGACAATACTACACAGTGCGTCACCATCAGCACTTCAAGGCTGGCAAATGGGGAGTCAACCAACATATCCACTTATCTTCCCGTTGGAACTACTTGTGAAGTGGTCCCGGCTCCTACCTTAGGCTCGACTTTTGGCACCGATACCACTGACTTGCCGACCAATTGGAATGCCGGTTTGCCCGATGCAGTCGATTGGGTCTATCTTTGGAATGTTGATGCTGGAGGATATAGACCCTATTTCTTTATGAATAACTCCTATGAGGGTTCTGGTTGGGGAAGAGGTTGGTACAACAAAACTAATCCGGGTCTTGGTCTGCAGAATCATACTGTCCTGTATCCTGACGAGGCTTTCATATTGGCCAAGCGAACTACTGGCACTGCGACTTTTGAATTGGATGGAATCGTCGAATCATCAACGCAGAAGATGTATCTGCCTGAGTCAGGTAATCAGGTATTGTTGAAAAACCCATACGGTACGGATCTCCTATTGGGCGAATTGATCCCTTCAACCGCCATTGGTACAGGGACTGGAAAGTTCAGACCAGGAACCTCTAGCTCTGATTCCAACATGGATACGGTCACATTTCTTGCCGGAGGTTCCACATGGCAAAGTTTCTATTATCTAACGGGTACCAACTCTGCAGTCACTTCAATGAGAAAATTGTCTGCTCGCTATACTTCTGCGACCATGGGAGCAACTGATTTCTACCTTGGCAGTGGAGGTGTTACAAACCTAGAAAGCTGCGACTCTTCCGGCAGTACAGTTGGAATAACGGGAAATGAATCGAATTACACAAAAGTGACTTTAAGCACAACTCTCAGTCCAAGTGGTCGGAGTATTCCAGAGGCGGGTTTTTCCGTTACATTTGCAGATCTACAAGGGTACTTGCTCTACGACGGAGGCACATCGGAGGCAAACGCTTCCACTGGTGAGGAAATAACGGATGGATCGAGGGGATCGATCGTCTATTCTGATCTTATAGGCACGCATGATGTAGTGGTAAGCTCAGGATCTTACATTGTCGTTGAAAAACAGTTGGACGTGACATTCAAATCGGACGAAGGTACGCCAGTATGGAATGTAGGTGATGAAGGTGCAGGATATTCAAGCGCTGCTTCATTCTATACCGTTGGAGGTAACAATGGAACCAGTGACGCCAATGCAACAGGCACTGTTAACATCTCTGGCTCGACGGTTTCAATATCAGTCTCTTCCGCCGGAGCCGGTTACACTTCTGCACCTAGCGTCATTACAACAGGGGGTGGATGGCGTTTTGGGACTGACACCTCTGCAATGGGGTCTGAAGTGTTGGGAGCAAGTGAAGGAATTTTACTGCAGAGGAATTCCAGTGGTGGAGTAAAGGCTTATTTCGAATCAGCGAATCCCTTTGAGTGAAATCAAAAAGGATCTCCATTTAATCCCGTTTGGTGTTCTAACCTCTATAGTACTTTTTATTGGTATTCAGTTGATTAGTTGATACAAAGCCAGACTGTTGTAGTGGGAAAGGATTCAGACAGTTTAGTTTTGAATACTTTCCTTGTTCGGTATCAATTAGGGAATCGTGAATTCCATTTGCAGTACTCTTGTATGTAGTGCAAAAATGATACCCATAAAGCTTGAAAAGGGAGTATTTTCAAAATGGTATGGAGTTTTTTCATACTTGCTCAATTTAATCACCAGTCTTGATCCATTCTCCGCCATCTTGAGTAAAATTGAACAGAATTAACTGAAAAGGTGAAGAGTAGTTCGAATGTACCCAAATCCACTGATTTTTAAACCCATCGTACATATAGGGATAACTTGATTTACCAGTCCAATACCAACCATCCAAACTGTGGACCCATAACCAAATCGACTCATCATTCTCTTGATGTATTTCAATCCACCCTAGTTTTTCGTGAAAGGAAGAATATTCCCGGTCCTTCCAATAATATCCGAACCACTCACTCAACCACCAACCCGAATTCAGTTCCAACGAATTCCCAACATAGGAATTATCCAATTCTTCGAAGTTCGCAATGATGTTTGTGTCTTTGTCCACATATACCTGAGTAATTGATGCCATTGGATTCGAAATTCCATCTCCGCTCCAATGATCGAACCTGTAACCTGAATTTGCATTTGCTTGTATTCCAGCCCATCCTGTCGCAAATACTCCAGTGCCTGAAGTTGTTCCATGACTCTGGTTGCTAGCCTCCACAACTAGATTGTGCAGGAAATCGGGGTTCTGAACTCCAGATCCATCTGTATCTTCATCATCCATGTTGAAATAAGCGATGATTTTTTTATCAGCATCCAAGTCGATGCTGCTGCTTGCCGAGTCGACGTTGACGATCCCATCGCCTTCCCAATTACTGAAAACATATCCTGGATTTGCCTTAGCATATATAGGATGCAACGGAGAAGAATTGAACAAACCAGCGCCAAATGCCCAACCGGCGCCATCAGGGATGATCTCGATGAGCAATTCCAATTGCCTGTTCGACGTGAACTCTGCTTGCAATTTAAGTGGTTGGTTTGCCGTGACTGTTAAGGTAGGGGAATTTTGTCCGTAAAGTAGGAGATCCGGGCTTGACCACCTGAGAAATTCAAAACCACTTTTTGGGGATGCATTCAAAATAATCTCTTGACCATATGGCACAAGTGTTTCAATGGAGTCACCTTCTCCTACTCCGCTCCATTCTATAACGCCGCGATCCGTCGCATCGACTCCAACAGAGACCAGATTGGACAATTGCTGAAATACTGCAACTACATTGGTATTGTTTGAGATTCTTATGCTTGTGGTCGGTGAAGTCGAAATGACGTTTCCTGTCTCATCCTCCCATCTCAAGAAATGAAATCCATCTTTGGCAATGGCATGAAGGGTAGGAGTCGCACCGATAACAAACGTATCTCCCCCAATTATCAAGCCCCCAACCTCGGAATTGTTTATGAAGGGATTCTCCAAATAGTCCAGTGTTGCTATGCTTTTGGTGAGAGTTCCCAAACTGGCTATGAGGTTTGCCGTTATTTCGGTGTCACCCAAGATTTCAACCTCTGTAATGGAGGCGTATCTGTCGGACACAGGGCCCGTCCAAAATTCGAATTGAGAATCGTTTCGAACATCCACTTGTATCTCAACTTTTGTTCCGAAACTAAAGCTATATTCGTTGTTTTCAGTAAAGGCAATGCCTGCATTTTCTGGTGATGCATTCAATTTCAATGAATATTTTTTGGAATCGAAGATGGCTTGAATTTCTCCACCGGCATCAACAACCGCATTTGTATTCGATGAATACTTGTCACTGATGGAAAGAGGACCATCCCAACGAACGAATTCATAATGTTCCTGAGGCAAAGCACTCAAGTACACGGTTTCTCCGTGATTAAAATTGTAAGAACCAGAAAGGTTTGTCGAACCGCCAACGCTCGAAGTAATTTCCAATTCATGATTTTTTATGGAGAAGTTAGCTTTAAAGGCCAAATCATATTCAAAATAAGGTGAAATCTGTTTTTCTTTTGGAAAAGGCAATATATCCAAATCTTCCAATTCGATAATTTTTATTTCATTGCCCGAAAAAGGTTGTAATGCAGTTTTATAATAGAGTTTGTCTGGCGCGTCGAATGGAACGTTGAAAGTCAGGGTACCCTTGTTTGCTCGGGAGTTTACTACTCCCATGGTAAATTCTGATTCATAGCTGGAATCTTCTTTGGAAGTAGAGAGAAAAAAGGAATCAACCAAGCTGATGTCGCAATTGAAATGGTATGTAAATCCTTTTATAAGGGTGAGAAAAGGAGCCTGCTGATTACCAAACAAGAGTTTCTGCATGCCAGTGTTTGGATCGGACATTGAATTTTGAACATCATAGGTAATTTCCCTCACGATCTCCCAACCATCGAAATTCGAATTTGCTTTTGGAGATGCGATGAGAGTGGTGGTATTCCCATGTTCGACTTCAGCTTTGTCGTAGAAGACATCACCTAAACTGGAGTCATGATAAAGAGTCAACTCATGTTTAATGGCTTGAAAATGAGCGGTTACGGTCGAGCTTTTTGGAGGAACTGCAATTACTTCAGCGTAGGATGCATTAGGAGTGAACTTGGCCTCGGAAATTGAACTCCAACCGGCAAAAGAGTATCCAAAATTAGCTTGAGCAACTAGGCTCCTTTGAATGGTGTTTTCACTCTGATTCCAAGACCTGAGACTGGGATCGTCATAAACATTGCCGCCTTGTTCGGGAGAAATCGATATAATGATACTTTCCTGGTCTGGAAGGATGGGTTCGAAGAATGCATTTATGATGAGGTTAGAATCTAGTTTTACGCTGATCGGATTGACTGTGCTTTTGATCAAATCACCTTTCGCATTTATCCATTCCCATCGCACGAGCTCATACCCCAAAGGACCATCCGAATCAGTTGAGTTACCCTTTGCCAAAAGAGAAACTTGCTCTCCCGGAGAGTAGTTTCCTGCCCCATAAACACTTCCCCTTCCGTTCGTTACAATATCGAGTTGGACAGGAATTTCAGTGAATATTGGAGTGAGGGTAATGTCTTCCAAAGGTATGGTGACCGTGGTTGTCGATTTTGCTGGATCCTCCAAATGCTCGATGTCGCCAACCCATCTTTCAAAGGCATAGTTGGATTTGGGAAACGCGGAAATTACCAACTTTTCGTTCCATAGATATGATCCTGTTCCATTTGCATCCCCATAATTAGATTGATTTATCTGAAGTTCAAAATTTTGTTGAATGAAATTGGCCGATATGCTGATGTTTCGGGAGGGATATAAGCTGATTTGATTTTCAAACTCGTTTGAGCCAGTCAATCCTATCCACCGATCAAAGGCCCAACCAGCTGATGGAACGGCATCCAGTTTTACCTCGGTTTGTGAGTCAGCGAAATAATTAAGATTCTCTTCTCCGTTTATGAGACCGGAACCTTTTCCCGATACGTTTACTTGATATGTCTGCCTTTCAAACACCGCAGTGAAAGTAAGTTCCTCAAGTGAAGGCGAGGTAGGAAAAGTGACAAGAGATTTGCTGCTTTCGGGAGAGGATAGATATTCAGTGGGGCCAACCCATCTTTCAAAAACCCATCCTTCTGCAGGGGAACCTTGTATAATTGGAGAATCATTGAATGAATATATTCCAGATCCGGAAGTGGATCCACCACCTGTAGCTTCGACTCTTAAATCGAAAGAAATGGGATAAAAATTCGACAAAAGATTTACGTCCTGAGAGACAATGATTTGGTTGTTTGCGAATTTAGGATCTGAAGTCAAAGTCTTCATCGAATCAGAATCACCCGACCAGTGAGAAAATTCAAATCCAGCAATGGGTTCCGCATTCAATTCGTAAGTTTCTCCAAACAACCACGGACCGTTGGGCGAGCTGAGGGTTATTGTTCCGCCCTCACCTTCGCTTATCTCCACCTCAAATTCATGTGGTTCGAAAATTGCGGTAACAACAACATCAGAGGAGGCTAATCCCATTCTCGCGGTAGTAAGTGGGTTTTTGTCACTAGACAGGATGGAGAGTGGATCTTCCCATTTTACGAATCTGTAACCATTGGCAGGTTCTGCTGATACCATAGTCTCCTCATTTGCAAAAATACCAGAGCCCGATGTGGTTCCAAACTTGGCATTGGATGAAACTACATCCAAAGATCGATTGAGATTTGAGACAAAATTAGCAAACAATTCGATATTTTCCGTTACCAGAATCTTGTTGTTCTCGGTGTTGATGCCTTCCAATAAAGATTCAGTTGAAGACTGATTGCCCGACCAACCAGAGAAAAGGTATCCTTCGTCGGGAATCGCCTTCAAATCATAAATATTAGAATACAGCCAAGTACCTTCGGAAGATTCAATGGAGTAGGTTCCGCCTTCACCAGTGCTTATGTTGACCAAAAATTCCACAGGTTCAAAATTAGCCGTCACAATTACCGATGAAGTTGCTTTCTCCATGTCTGCAGAGGTGATGGCTTGGTCTTTATCATCTAAAATTGCAGAGGGATCGTTCCAATTAAGGAATCGATAACCAGATCTAGGAACTGCCTGCACTTGTACTTTTTCCTTATAAAATCTTCCAGATCCAAATACAGTTCCATATTCCGGATCAGATGTAGAGACTAGGAGTTCAATGGCAGACTCAGGAGCGAAATTGGCGATCAGGCTTATTGCCCCTCTCACTGTAATTTCATTATTTGGATCAGTGGTCTCTAAAACAAGACAACTTTCGGAAAATTGATCACCTGACCAATTGGAGAAAACATAACCAGGATTTGCCACAGCAGTTATTTCGTAATTTTGAGAATAAATCCATGGACCCTCAGATGGATTGGCAAGGATTGTACCGCCTTCATTTGCTTGTATCATTACCGGAAAAGATTTCGGACTAAAAATTGCAGTGACGAACACAGCTTCAGAAACTCCACTCATATTCGCTTGGGTGGAGGGAGATAGTATGTCGAGCAAAATTCCGCTCGGGTCGTTCCATTCGACAAATTCATAACCATAGTTTGGCTCGGCGCCAACGGGTGTGAGTTCGTCACCAAAAAAACCGCCTCCGAAAGCCAAACCTGATTCACTTGCAGAAACGAAAGTTTTTAATTCATAAGTTTTCGGCAACTCAATGAATTCAGCATAGATTAATTGATCAACGGTTGCATAAAGTGAAGTAGCGGCGGAGTTAGGATCAGCGATACCGTCACCGATCCACTGTTTGAATCTAAAACCTTCATGTGCTTCTGCAGTTATTAGGAAAGTATTTTCGATGGAACTAATTTCGTGAGTGGCATTGCCGCCAATCGAAGGATTAATTTCAAAAGTAATGGATGGCAAAGATTTGGCTGTGAAAACTGGTGATAAGGTTGCGGACTGCGTGACTAAAACTTCAAGAAATGGCTCTGTGTGGTTGAATAAATCCAGATTATCGCTTTCCCAGTGGGAAAATACGAAATCGGATGCTGGCTTAGCGATCATCTGGATTGTGGATCCATGTGGAACAATGCTCTCAAGTGAGCTTCCAGAACCAACCCCAATCCATTGAACCCTTCCTTCGTCGGGAGAATTTGAAGAAACGTTTATCGGATAGGAAAGTTGCTGAAAGGAAGCAATGATTGATGAGGGTGAGGAAAAACTGAAAAAGGATGTAGGATTGGAAGAAAGTGTAGAGCCTTGCTGATCTTGCCAACTTAGAAAACGAAAACCCGATTCTGGTAATGCATTGTAGGAATATGAGTCGTTTACCTTCACGGTTGACGGTCCTTCGATTTTTCCTCCAATTGACGGGTTGGGTCCGATGGTTGACCCCAAATAATCCAAACTTGTCACTTCGAGGGTTACATCAGTTGTTTTCTTCTCCAAGTTAGCTGATATGGATGTCGGACCAAGGATGATCACTTCCGTTGTTGATGAAGATTCGTCAACTACTGGACCAGTCCAGGAGACAAAGGAATAATCGCTAGTCGGGGATGCGGAGAGTTGTACTACCGATCCGAAAGGAAAATGGTAATTGTTGTCTGCGGTGTATGCACTACCTCCAGTTGGAGGGAAGGTTGAAAGTGAGAGGTCGTACTCGACTGGTATGAAATTTGCCTTTATGGATGAATTTTCTGAAACGACTAGTTTCGTACTGAGACGAGAATCATTTGCGAGAGAGGTCGATCCTTCCCAATGGGAAAATTCATAGTGGGCTTCTTCTGTGGCTGAAAGTTCGATTTCTTCTCCGTAGAATGCGTTGACTATACCTTCATTTTCAAGACTCCCTCCTATTGAAGACGAAATCTGGACCTCAAAATTCTTCAATTGAAAGCTTGCTTTCAAAGAAAGATCGAATTGAAGCTTTGGAAAGATTCTGTTATTTTCAGGATATGGAATGAGGGCAAGCATGTCTTCTTCGTTTTTGCTCAGAATTTCGATTTTATTTCCTTTGAAAATTCCCTCCGAAGAACAATAGTAAAGGGTGTCGGGGGCATCTTCAGGTACAGTAAAAGTAAGCGTCCCACTTGAGACTCTCGAATTGCTTACTCCATTATCGTACTCTAGTGAGAAATTTTGACTGGAATTTTCGGTTGAAAGATAGAAGTGGTTTCCTTCCGAAAGATTGCATTCGAAAAAATAAGTAAATCCACGAATCAGAATTAAACTTGGACTTTCCATGTCATTGATGAAAAGTTTGTTTTCCAATGGATTGTAGAGAGATCTATCTGAGGAGACTTTGTAAGAAAAGGATTTGATGATTTCCCATTTTTCAAAATCATGCGATTCCATCGGAATGGCTTCTAATTCAGCGACCGTATCGTGAGGAAAAAGGTAATTTGATTGCATTATCAACCCGTGAGAAGAGTTGTGCTCCGTCTTAATCATATGATGAATCTTGGAAAAATTCGCCTGAACAACTGAATCTGAACTTGTCTCAACTTGGATTTCCGGACTCGACCAGTTGGGTGAAAAACTCAAGTTTTCATTCGATGTCCATCCAAGAAAACTGTATCCGTAGCCGGAACTGGCAGAAATTTTTCTTCCAATCAAATCATTCGCTTGGTTCCAAATCCTTTGCCCGGGATCATCAAACAGAATTCCACCTAAACTGGGATTTGCAGAAAGAACGAAGTTGTTGGTATCAGGAGGAATTGCAGTAAAACTGGCGAGCACACTGTAGTTCGCATCAATTATGAATTGCAGAGGATTGTCTGAACTCAAGAAAGTTTCGCCATTGCTTTTGTCGATTTTCCACTGTTTGAGCTTATACCCTCTGGGTGCAAGTTCGTCTATGCCAGCGCCTTGAGCTTCGAGGAACACACTCTGACCGGGAACATATAGACCTTCACCAGTAACCGAACCTTTTCCCAGCAAGGAAACCGACACATCAAAGGGTATTGGTTTGAAAAGTGGATTTATGGAGATGTTGTTGTCGGGGATATGGATAACAGGATTTCGAGATTTCGCATCATTCAAATAAGAAATATCCCCCATCCATTGATCGAAGTAATATCCTTCATGGGGGGTGGCAGAAAGGGATATGTTTGAGTCATATTGATAAGTGCCTGAGCCTTTGGTGTCTCCACCCGGAGAATTCCCAATCTCAAGTTGTATGAATTTTTTTGAAAACTTAGCTATGATTTCACCTCCTGCGTTAGGTACGAAGGAAATGTTGTGATCGTCTGAACGAGGAACTGGATATCCTTGCCAACGATCAAAATTCCATCCGCTCGATGGTTCGGCAATTAAGTTTGTCATGGTGCCGGAATCAGGGGCCAAAAGAAGGGCGGATTTACCGTTTATCAAACCATCTCCATCAACCCTGACGGAAATATTGTAGGTTTCACGGACAAAATTCGCAGTGAAATTAAGAAGACTTGGGGAGTTAGCCAAATTAACCTTCGAGAAGTTTGCTTCCGGAGCGTACAAATAGGAATCATGTCCGGACCAATGTGAGAATTGCCAGCCTGGATCCGCAGAGGCAGAAACAATGGCATTGTCGTGGATGGTGTAGTTGCCTTCGCCAGAAATTTCTCCGTTTCCGTTGGAAAGGATTTGAATTTCATAAATTTTAGATTCAAATTCGGCAGTAAGGGAAATGGGATTTGTTACAGTTATCAGGTTATTGGCAGTTTTTTCAATTTCTGTTCCAATCTGAAGTGACTGAATGGAATTCGTGTTCCCTATCCATCTTTTGAAGATGTATCCAGCTTGAGGAATTGCTATCAAATTATAAGAAGAACCATGTATCCAAGGACCGGAAGAAGGATTGAGCGTTACATTTCCTCCATTTGTCGAATTTACCTCTACTGGATAAGTTTTCTTCTCAAAAAGAGCCGTTATTTTGGAATTTTCGCTTGACCTGGAAAGATCTGCAATCGTGTTGGCAATCCTGTTGTTATCCAGCACATTGAATGGATCATCCCATTTTGTGAAGTCGTATCCAGACATTGCTGTGGCATTTACTTCAATTTTTGTCAGCACGGAGTGGGATTGAGTGGATGGACTTACACTCTTACCTCCCGTTGAATTTTCAACTTCCAGTAGGTAAGTAATCTGTAGGAAATTCGCTGTGAAAGAGGCGGACCCGTTGACCTCTAAGACTGTGGTCGATTCAGAGGAGGATGTGAGCCTATCAAGTGAATCACTTAAACTACTCCAATGAGAAAAATAATAGCCATTTTCAGGGAGAGCTGTCAAAGTATAGTTATGGTCGTGTTCAAATGAAGAATTTGTATACTGTACTTCTCCCCCTGCGGATGATGAAATTTCAACATCATAACTTTTCGGAATAAAGACTGCCGTAAGATTTTGATCTCCGGAAATAAACAGAGAGGTTTCGCTTTCATTTGAATCAGGACCATAGCCCAACCAGTGTGAGAATAAATGACCATCCAGAGCAATTGCAGACAGGGGCACGTTCTCGTTGTATGTGTAGGTTCCATCTCCTGAAAAAGAGGCCGTGCCACCACCTTGAGAGAAGACACTCAATTGGTAGGAGATATCACCGAAGACAGCAGTTAGATTTCGATCCTGATTGATAATCACGGTAGTGCTAGCTTTGGTTCGGTCCTCCACACCTTCCCCGATCCAATGTAAGAATTCCATGTGTTCGCTTGGATTCGCTTGAATGCTTATTGAACTTCCGTAGTCATAACTCCCATTGACGTCGTTGATAGTCCCTCCGAGAGTTGAATTTGCGACAAGTGAGAATTGTGTGGTCATGCCGGTTGTGAAATTATGATCAGGATCTTCAAACTGGTTACCATAATTCCAAGTCGAATTGCTTGGAGCAGTACCAGAGGCCACTTTGAGATAAAGATTTTGTGGTATGCCTGAGGAAAAGGCAGGCCACTTCCAACCGGGTCCAGTAACTGTGTTATATCGAGCAGTTAGGCCTAAGGCGGTACCGTCGTAAAATCGGATACAAATCGGAGTTCCAGCAGGCGGAGTTTCAACAGTAACTGGCACAGAGGAGGTTACTACATAACTGGCTGGTCTGTAAGGATAAACAAGGACTTTGTCGCTGTCTTTGGAGAACTGAGTGGTAAAGGCAAACATGCCGTCTTCAAATCCATATCCACTACTCGAATCACCTATCCTGGTACCAAAGGTCAAAGGTTTCCAAGTCCCTTTGAAGGGTTCTTCGGACGTAGCTCCTTTGAAATACCCCAGCGAAACCAAACAACCGTCACCATTTCCAGATATGCCTGCACTAAGTGGATTGCCGTTAAAGTCCTTCAGCAAGTCAACATGTCCGCTTGTGGTCTCGCTTACCCAATGGATTACTATCTTTTGTACGGAAGCAACAGAAATCACCGGAAACGCAAGGAGTGGAAAAATGATGCTTCCAATTGAAACTGCCGAACAAACAAATGGGAGTTTGAAAAAAGAGGACAAAATGTAACTTAGAACACCGAAAGAAGTTTTCAGGCTCGGACGATATGACTCTGGTCTTGATTGGTGCAAAGAAAGGTGGGCTATTTATTAATGAACCTTACTTTAAATCTACATCCATCTCATCTTCTAAGCAAGTAATATATGGATCAAATCAAGATCCAGAAATCGTTTGTTTAGCTCAAGGATATTGATTGAACAAAAGATGAAAAAGCAAAATGTTATTGACTTAACATTTAACCTGGAAAATTATATACTCAGCCTGTTATGCCCAATAAATTTGCACATACCTCCTCAAGAGTTGCATTTTTACTTTTGCTCCAATTTTTTTGTTCTCAATATGTGGTTTTTTCCCAAACCACTACAACCATCAAATGGGGTATTCACCAAGGACCGTCCTCTCAGTTGAACGACCCTTTCGACAGCCAGTTTGCATCAGATCCAACCACCAATCAGACTCTCATGAGTTTTGACGGTACCGCGTTGGTGAATTCTACTGCTAGCAACTACGAAGGAGATTTGGTTGAACTTGGTATCTTCGCCGATCTTGGTGATGATGGAGCGATTGGAGGATCAGGATCAAATCAAGACGACTTCTCTAGGACACTATTTCAAGGAACATGGCTGCCTTTGACCGCTAAAACTTTTATCGGGCAGGACTTTGATTCAAGTGACGACGTACCGGCAGGTGAATTTTATTTTTCTTCGCAATTTCAAAAAGATACGGATTGGAAGACATATGTTAATGAAAATGATTCGTTTGCGAGTGCTTATTCTATTGTTGGATCGCCCTCTGCGGATCAGCCAACTAATCTACAAACGATCTTAACTGCTATAGAATCCGATGGAGGATCAATACCACTGGGAATTAGATTCTATGATACCAACACCAAATCTTCAGGAACCACTCGCTTTAATACAATAATGAATTCCAACTGGCTTTGGCCAGGAAACGGCAATACTGAGGAAATGTGGCTGCATGATCCTAGCACTCCAGACAATCTGGACAGTAATTTGCTTTTTGAATTCGACAACACGACCTATGGTGATGCAGCCACATACACTGCAAAAGTCGGAGGTTCTTCCGTGAGCACACACGGTACGGCTGGGGATTTGCACAGCGATGATTTCAAAACCTCAATTGCTTACTGGGATGGATCGTCATCGTTAGATATTTCAGCGACAAATTCTGATACTGTGTTGAGCGGTCTCTCGAGTAGTGGGAGTATAAGTGGTGGAAATGACAATATACTTACTCTCAATGTCAACGGTCTTGGATCAACTGCTAATT
Source organism: uncultured Verrucomicrobiota bacterium (assembly GCA_902618175.1). Lineage (GTDB taxonomy): Bacteria > Verrucomicrobiota > Verrucomicrobiia > Opitutales > Seribacteraceae > Seribacter. Next base: position 5,386 of record CACMZN010000029.1, on the reverse strand, counting down.
CCTACACATATTCAGGTAATGTGATTGATACCGGGGCTACTGGTGGTCTGCAAATCTTGAAAACCGGTTCGGGTGAGCAAATCATCACAGGAGCAGTAAGTTTGGCAAGTGATGCGGACAGTTACCTAACGCTTTCAGAAGGAACTTTGACGCTTCAACCAGCAAGTGCCTCTTCTCAGACAGTTGAATACCTCACAGGCGCAGCGGGCACTACTTTGAAACTAGACAACACAAACGCCGGAACAGGCACCATTATTGAATTTGGTCTTGCCAATACAACCACCGCAAAAACCTTTTCTGGAAATGTTGAGTTGAGTGGCTCCAGTAGCGCCCACCAAATTAATGTAGCGAGCGGAGCGACCGACTATTCCAAAGAACAGATCCTTGCTGGTACCATCACAAGTGGAGACAATGCCATGACCTTAGTAAAAGATGGAGCTGGTCGTTTGACTTTGCATGGGGACAGTTCCTCAACTATGGGAGCTGGCATCACTGTAAACGACGGTACCCTTGTAATTGGAGACGGGTCTGATGCTGGGGCAGATCCAGGAACAGGAACCATCACCATCGAGAAAGGCAAACTTGAAATTGCTGCTGGAGAATCAATCACTAACACAATCGCAGGTTCAACCACTTCATCGAAAAGCATGATCGGCGGAAAGGGAACGGTAAATACTGTTACCATTGGCGATGCCTCGGGCGAAGTTGACTATATATCGCCTGGTAGAGGAATTTCTTCTTCTCTCACTCCATCTCAAAAGGGCGTCGATTTTGACGCAAGCACTGATTCCATTGGTATTCTGACGGTAGGAACTCTGAACTGGAACAGTGGAGGAGTGTTCGATTGGCAGATTAAGGACTTTGATCCTTCGGGAGGAACGGCTGGCACTGACTGGGACAAGTTGAATTTCACCACCTTAAACTTTGAATCCGGCCAGACTTTCGACATTAATATCCTCGCAGTTCAAAATGATGGAACAGCCGGTAATGTTAGTAATAATTCAAATACTTGGAATGAGTATGCAACGAGTAATGGATTTTTGTTTTTACAGGGAACTACAGTAAATAACCTATCCGACGGGGACGTGACAAGCAGTTTCAACATTCGTTCCAATGATTTCAATTACCAAATAGGACACTATTATGGAGATTGGGGAGTTTATAAATCAGGTGGCAGTTTCTACCTCACTTATTCCGCAGTGCCCGAACCTTCGACCTACTTTATGGTTACGGGACTTTTTTTGATACCCGGCATAAGATGGCTTCGTCGATTTGGCAAGGGCACGCAAAAATCCAGTGAAAGCTAGTTGAAGAAAATCGTATACCTGAGCGTGTTTTGTCTCAACTTTCTTTGAATTCTATAAGTTCCTTAAGAGAGCTAAAATGTGCCGTCAGTCCGCTGACTTGCTCAAGCTCTCCTATAATTTGGCGGAAAGTCTCTTTTTTTACCAGCTGTAATTGGCGGACTCGTTCTTCAATCGTTCCCCTGGCAACAAGTCGATAAATAAAAGTTGGCTTTTGTCTGCCCAAACGGTGAGCCCGATCGATCGCTTGTTCTTCCACTGCTGGATTCCACCATGGATCCATCAGAAAGACATAGTCTGCCGACTTGAGTGAAATTCCTAACCCGGCTGCCTTCAATGAAGCCAGAATAACAACCGGGCCCTTGTGTTTCTCAAATGCTTCGATGGGCTCGGCTCGATTTCGAGAAGATCCAGTAAGTTCCAAGACTTTTATCTCGGGAACTGTTTGAGCAATGTCCTTCCTTAGGATTGCGAGAAAAGAAGTGAATTGACTGAAGACAATTATCTTCGCGCCCGAACTTGATAAATCGGAAAGCTTTTCAATGAGCAAATCGCTTTTAGACCCTCTTGTAGCACGATTCTCTCGTGAGGGAAGCAAAGCGACGTCGCAACATGCTTGACGCAATCTGGTAAGTAGAGAAAAAAAGTGTGTGGGTGATTTCTCTAGTGCACTTCTGAGACTCTCACCATTTTTAGAAATAGCCCCATCCGTAAGTCTGCGGTATTCCTTTTTTTGTTCTTCATTGAGAGGACATGGAAGTTCGGTTTCCAATTTCGGAGGAAGTTCTTGCGCCACTTCACTTTTCAATCTTCTCAAAATGAATGGTGAAACTTGTTTTCTGAGTAAGTCTCCAGTTTTCTCAGGATCATTTTGTAAGTTTTCCTCAAACTCTTTTCTGGGGCCCAGAAGCCCAGGCATCAAAAACCGAAAAATCGTCCATAAATCAAGTGCCGAGTTTTCGATTGGAGTTCCAGAAAGCGCAAGTCTGTGTTTTGCATCGATGGCAAGACAAGTCTGAGTAACCTTGGCCTTCGGATTTTTTATGAGTTGGGCTTCGTCTAAGATTGCATAGCGAAAAGACTGGTTGTCAAGAATGTGGCGATTTCTTCTCAATTGCGTATAACTCGCAACCCAAAGACAGGTATTTTCAAATTCGCCAAACAAATTGTCTTTGGAGAGAATACTTACGCGAAGGTTTGGAAATCGTACTTTGGCCTCCTTTGCCCAAACGGGCACAACTGACGCTGGGCACGCAACAAGGTCGGGAAGTCCATTTGCTTTTTTTTCAGCAAGAAGAGCCAAGGCTTGAACTGTTTTTCCCAACCCCATTTCGTCAGCGAGTAAGCCATGGCATCCAAGCTGATGCAATGCATGTAGATGAGCGACGCCTCTTTTTTGATATGGACGAAGGAAGGAAAATCGTTTGCCAACCCCATTGGTCTGAAGTTTTTGGATGGAAGATTGCCAAGTCGCGAGATTCCCGTCGGGACGGGCCTTCAAATACTTGCGGGCGAAAAAAGAAAAAAGCATGTAGCGCGGCCATTTGGCGCGAGTTGCGTCGCCTCGATTTCTTTGCCACCATTCGAAGTCTTCAACTTGTTTTTTATCGAGACGTACAAGACCATGTCCTCTTATGAAAGTGGCTCCATTTCGAGACTTGCTGATTTTACGAGAATGTTCTCTACCCAATCGATGTGAGCCTAAATTAAAGCTTTCTCTTAAAGTCATCGAACTTTCATCGCGACTACGGGCTTCGATTTCCCAATTTAAAGTTCTTTGTCCATGTTTTAAAAGATGGGCTTCTCCTCGATAGCAAAGGGAAAAGGAGTTGTCCCATTCAGGGAGGGTCTCATCAGATAATTTGGCTACATCATTCCAATCTTTAAGCAAAAAGGAACCGCGATCTTTCTCAAAGATGAATCCATTTTGAATCGCTTCAGCCACAAAGCGCATTAAGGATGGACGATCAGCATTCTCAATATTCTCGATCCCGTTAGTTGCATATACCGGGATTTCCTGACCTTCGGGATACAACCAACGCGGAACCGCGATTAATCCTTTCTTGGAGGAAACCTCAAGAGAAATAATGAGTTTTAGACGGGAAGAGGACTTGGGTTTTTCTTCGGTGTTGGTTGTTTGTTCTTCATGCTTCGTATTTTCTTCGAAATTTGCACACGGTCTTTCTGAACCTTCAAATTGACCTAAAAGCGGTTCGTCTTCTTGAATTTCGGCAATCAATTCTTCTATTTCATAAAGACCGGCAACCGCAATAACCATTCCTTTTCCCTCATCATCCAAAGAAGTTCTTACCACGGGCTTGTCTTCATTCCATTCTATTACGGAATAGGATTCATTCCGCATGATTTTTTGGGTTACAATGGCTTGTTTGGATTTCAAGTCTAAAGTTGATAAGTTTCCATTTCGATAAAACTGTCTGGCTTGCTTGAGAATTTTTTCTGGAATCTTTCCTTCCCAATCACAGTTTGAGAGATTGTGAAGCCAAGTTTCAACTGCCTCCCTTGTAAAAGATCTTGAGGGACCGTTAGATATCATTGAAGTCTATCGTAAAAAATAATGCAACCTAAGGTACCTTTTACTTTTCGAAAGTGGCAAGTTGAAACCGAACCAATTAGAGAAAAGTTGTAAACGTGGTGAGTGAACTTAGGATTTAAAATTCAAATTTTTCTCCATCGACCAATTGTATACCTGAGCATATTGTTTTGCTGCATTTTCCCATGAACAAGGAGAACTTAAGGCATTTTTTCTAACTTTTTGAAAAAGATCATCATTTTTGAAAATCTCCAATGCTTTGTGAATAACTTTAAGCAGCTGGTGGGGGTCGGGATCATCAAAAAGAAACCCATTGCCCACTGGTTTTGAATCATTGAAATCTTTAATTGTATCTGCCAAGCCTCCCGTTCTTCTGGCAATTGGGATCGATCCATATCTCATGGCATATTGTTGGGCTAGTCCACAGGGCTCATATCTGCTTGGCATGAGGAAGAAGTCGGATCCAGCAAAAATTCTTCTGGCTAGTCTGTCGTTGAAACCAATGAACGCAGCAAATCTTTGCGGGTGTTGCTGAGCCAATTTCATAAAGCAAACTTCCTGTTCTTCAGACCCGCTTCCTAATAATACGAATTGTGCGTTGGAATTGCGCAATAGGATTGGAAAAATTTTTAACAGTAAATCCAATCCCTTCTGCTTGCAAAGTCTTGAAACAATCCCAAAAAGCGGAGACTTTTTGGTTTTTACAAGATTCATTTCTTTTAACAATGAATTTTTGCATGAGATTTTGCCTTCCTTGGGAAACTCGGGATTAATAAGTGCAGGCAATGAGGAATCTTTCATAGGATTCCAACTCTTTTCATCAATTCCATTCAGAATACCCAGTAGGTCTGCTCCTCGGTACTGCAAAGACCCCTCCAACCCATGACCAAGCCCGTCTTGCCTTATTTCCCTAGAATATGTTGGACTAACGGTAGTTATTTTATCAGCATGCTGAATCCCTGATTTCAATAGATTCAGTGACCCAAATCGATCGAATCCTAAGTTCCAGTAATCCAAGGGAAGCCCAGATATTTTGAAATGATCATAGGTTCCACTTCCCTGATGTTCCAAGTTGTGAATGGTTAGAACGGATGCCTGATCGGGTCTTTGTTTTCGACTTTGAAGTTTTGCATTAAGAAATGCGCAGGTTGGAGCAGCCATCCAGTCGTGAGCATGAAAAACATCGGGTTTCCAGTTGGTTATATCTTCAACTTTCAATGCTGCCCGACAAAGAGCAAAAACCCTTTCTGGGTTGTCTTCGTAATTTCCATTCTCATCGGAATATATGCCTGGTCTATCATACAAAAAAGAATTTTTGATGAGATAAACGGGAACTTCGCTTTCGCCAAGAGATGTTTCAACTAAGTTTCCTTCATATGGTTTGGTTGCTGACCCCAAGTTGAAAGATTTATTTAAAGATCGATACGCAAGATTATTGCATTCTCTATGCATTGGACAGATCACTCGCACATCCAAACCAATTTTTTTAAGAGCTAGAGGTAGACTTCCAACCACACCGGTTTCAACCAGT
>CACMZN010000028.1 GCA_902618175.1 uncultured Verrucomicrobiota bacterium | reverse complement strand
ACCATCAGAGCGTCTACACCGGCGCGTTTCCTGGCCTCCTAGATGCTTCCGTCCGCCGGACCGCGTGAGGATCATGTCCATTATTCCAATTTCCCTCTTATTTCTATGACTTATTCACCATCAGAGCGTCTACACCGACGCGTTCCCTGGCCCCCGGGATGTTTCCGTCCGCCTGACCGCGGAAGGTACATATGCACCATCCCAATTTTCATTTTTATTCTATGACTAACTTTATGCACAGAGCAGATTCATCGGTGCGTGCCTTGGCCTGCAAGACACTCTTCTATTGCCCATGCGAAGCTCTAGAAATTCAAACCTTCTATGGCCACAAAGTACGCAAAACAAGTGATGTGAATCTTACTACGAAAACCTGCATGAAATCTTTTTTCTATTCATTATTCGCCTCTAAATTCCATCTCAGGCACCAGCGCCTATTTCTCATTTAAGACCGTAAATCACTAACAACACTGCATCATTCAAAACTTATCTAACTATTAATAAAAGAATCAACCCATTGAGTTAAAGAAGGTAATAGCTCACCAATTGGAAGAAGTCCCCTTCACGATCTCAGTGTAGTCATGTCCATTAAATTACGAATCACATTACCACTTATATTCATTTTAGTCGAAATGCATTAACCTGCATTATTGAGCAATTAAAAAATTAACATTATAATACAATGACACTCAGTATCAATACAAACACGGCCGCTGTTACGGCAGCATTTCAGTTATCTCAAAACAACAATCTGATGCAGAAGAGTCTTACGAGACTCTCTTCAGGAAAACGCATCGTCAATACTGCTGATGATGCCGGAGGATTGGCGGTTTCAATGAAGTTGAATTCCTCGATCAACCAATTGAATGGGTTGTCCAGCAACATTCAAAACGCACAGTCCTTTCTGTCCGTGCAAGATGGAATACTTGAAGGGTCCTACGACATAGTTTCCCGCATGTCTGAGCTTAAGATTTTGACTGAAGATTCCAGCAAAAGCGACGCAGACATCGAAAACTACAACACGGAATTTGCCAGTCTGCAAGTACAGTTATATCAAATTTCAAAGGAAACTTTTAATGGTGTAAGTCTCTTTTCTACAACGACTAATGAAGGAAATCAAGCAATATTCAGCGGTGGAAACGCAAATGACAATACTCTCGCAGTACCAACCACTTTCCTGGGCAGCGCAGGACCAACGGTCAGCATCCACAAATCAGCTCTTCTCAGTGCGTTGACTCTCGACGGCAGCAATACCGTCTTATCTTACCAACAAAGATCATCGGGCAAATCCCTGGCTGTTTCAATTAGTTCAAACGTTTCTTTGCTCAGTTCCTACACCACCAGTTTCTTCACGGCTGTAATTGAGAACCTATCTACCCTGAGGGCCGAAAACGGAGCATCTCTTCAAAGATTAAACTATTCTTTGGATCAAACTACTCTGGAAAAATCAAAGCTGGAAGCTGCCTACGGCAGTATCATGGATGTAGACATCGCCACCGAAACCACTGCCCTAGCCAAATACAGCATCTTGGTACAAACAGCCGCCTCCATGCTGGCTCAAGCAAATTCATCCCCAAACGTTGCTCTAATGCTACTGGGATAAATACGACCACAATGATCATTAAAACAAAAACGAACATAATACACATTTCTGCACATTGAAGCACAATAAATTCATTAATTAGAGTATTTTTTAGCTTTATCACTGAGACAGGAAGTCTCAATCAAACCCTAAAACATATCAAGGAGGATATATAAAATGGCACTCACAATAAACACCAACTCAGCTGCGGTAACCGCAAGCTACAACCTATCGCAAAACAACCTCGCTCTGCAGAAAAGCCTCTCCCGACTTTCAAGTGGGAAGAGAATCGTAACGACCTCGGATGACGCCGGCGGACTTGCCGTATCCATGAAGCTGAACGCTTCCGTAAGCCGATTAAACGGAATCTCCAAAAACATTCAAAATGCAATCTCTTATCTGGATGTGCAGGACGGAGTACTCCAAGGATCCTCTAATATACTGACAAGAATGGCTGAATTGAAAGCACTTAGCCAAGACGTACTGAAGAATTCTTCCGACATCGCGAACTACAACTCCGAATTCAAAAGTCTTCAAACACAACTGTTTCAAATCAGCAAGGAAACTTTCAACGGCATAAGCCTTTTTGCCACGACCTCTACGGATGGCTCCAGCGCAGTTTTCGGCGACGCCCTGAAAGATCATACGATCAGCATGTATACCACTCAGAATGGGGCTGCTGGTTCAATTGTAAGCATAAGTAAGGCACTCCTGCTCAGCGCCATCACCTTTGACTCTTCCGACGTCAGCACCAGCAAGGCTTATGGAGCGGCAAGCTCTACAACCTTTGCCGCATCCCTCGCCTCTACAGCCGGCATGTTGTCAAGCTTCACCGTAAGCTTCTTTACCAAAGCGATCGAAAACGTCGCCACTTTAAGAGCAGAAAATGGCGCCACGGTTTCGAGGCTTCAATTCGCTCACGAGCATGCGACCCGCACCAGATCTTCTCTCGAGGCTGCAAACGGACGGATCATGGATGTCGACATAGCGACCGAGAGCACGAGGTTAGCCAAATACAACATTCTCGTACAAGCATCCGCCGCGATGCTCTCACAAGCAAACTCCACTCCAAACGCAGCGCTCATGCTTTTAGGATGATCGAGGAGGCCGCAGCGTAACCAATCTCATTAACACTAGGTTTCCGATGCCTACACAAAATCGGACACGCGGCAAGAAGTCGCAGAATAACACATAAAATCACGGAGGATACACCTCATGTCACTAACAATAAATACAAACACGGCCGCCATCAGCGCGTCCTTCAACCTAGCGAAAAACAACGAAAAGCTTCAGCAAAGTCTAAACCGGCTCTCAAGCGGCAAGCGAATCACCAAACCTTCAGAAGATGCAGGGGGACTGGCAGTTTCGATGAAACTGAGCGCGTCCATAAACCGAACCCGAGCTTCGATTTCGAACATTCAAAACGCATTGTCGTTTGGTGAAGTTCAAGATGGTGCTCTCCAAGCCGCCGCTCGCATCGTCGATAGGCTGGCCGAGCTCAAAACCTTGAGCTTGGACGTTATGAAAAGCACGACCGACATAGCCAACTACAATACTGAGTTCAAGGCTCTGCAGCAACAACTCTTCTCCATCACCGAAGAGTCTTTCAACGGAGTAAGCTTGTTTGCCTCGAATACCACATCCGGGGGAGCAACGACATTCGGATCAACCTCCGTGACTGTGAGCATCTTCACGTCGGCCGATGGAGCAGCCGGATCAATAGTGAGCTTGAACAAGTCTCAGTTGTTGGCCGCGGTAACCTTCACCAGCACTACCGATGCCACTTCCGGCGCCACGGGAGCAGGAACCACACTGGCTGCAGCCAACGCCGCATCAGCTGTGTCCATTACTACTCTCGGGATCAGCTTCTTCACCAGTGCATTGGAGAACATTGCTACCTTAAGAGCAGAAAACGGAGCTACCATGACCCGTCTTCAGTTTTCTGAGGACCACCTGCGGCTGTCCACAGCAAACCTCGAGGCTGCCAATAGTAGAATCATGGATGTCGACGTTGCCTCAGAATCAACCGCCCTCGCACGATACAACATTTTGTCACAAGCCTCTGCCGCAATGTTGGCCCAGGCAAACATGTCACAAAATACAGCATTGCTGCTGCTCGGATAAAAAATCCCAAGAAAACCATATGAAAGGAGTTCACATATATGGCCTTATCAATACTATCAAACACTGCCGCAAATAAGGCGGCCATCTCCCTATCTGTCAACAACGCCAACCTGCAGAAGAGTCTAACGAGACTCTCAAGTGGCAAAAGGATCGTAAATCCTGCAGATGATGCAGGTGGCCTCGCAGTTTCCATGAAACTGAGTTCGGCGATCAACAGCAACAGATCTGTCATTGCAAATATCCAGAACGCCCTGTCCTTTGCGGAAGTGCAAGATGGTGCCTTGCAGTCGTCAGCAACAATAATCAACCGCATGGCTGAGCTCAAAACCATGAGTTTGGACGTACTTAAAAGCACGTCTGACAAACTAAATTACAACACGGAGTTCACGGCACTGCAGTCACAACTGTACTCACTTGCTACGGAAACCTTCAATGGAGTAAGTTTGTTCGCCAGCGACAGTGCGAGTGGAACCTTCGGCACAAGCGTCGTCAATGTGACGATCTTTACCTCCGACAAAGGTGCCGCTGGCTCAATCGTAAGCTTGGGCAAGGCTTTGCTTGTAAGCGCTCTAACGTTTGCCAGCACTACCAGCACGGCTGCCGCTGCGGCCGCAAGTGGTGGGAATACCAAGTCTCTGGCAAAGTCCGCTTCCGGCACAGCCGTATCCATAGGGGAATTGGGCATCAGTTTCTTCAATAAGGCATTGGAGAACATATCTTCCCTCAGAGCGACAAACGCGGCAGGAATGGCTAGACTGCAGTTGTCCGAGGATCATGCCCGACTCACGGTTGCCAACCTGGAAGCTGCAAACAGCCGGATAATGGACATTGACGTTGCTGAGGAATCGACACGCTTCGCGAAGTACAACATCTTGACTCAAGCCTCTGCTGCGATGCTTTCGCAAGCAAATCAGGCTACGACGACGGCGTTGATGCTTCTCTAAGGGAGGTTTTGTAATGGCACTCAACTTAGGAGGAGGCTCATTGTCCTCAGGTTTCAGTACCTTGCAACTGGGAAATGCCCAGGCAATGCTTACCCAGAGCCTGATGCGATTGTCCAGCGGGCAGCGAATCAACAGTCCCTCAGATGATCCAGGTGGACTCGCGGTTTCCATGAAACTAAAACACGCCGCGACGGTTACTGAAGCAACCAAACGCAATGTGGACAATGCGCTGTCTTTTACAGACACGCAAGACAGCGCTCTCGAGTCAGTGGCCGATGTGCTGGACAGAATGTCCACCATTCAAGTCAGTTATGGAAGCGGAACGGCAACAACTACGGACAAGGCTGCTTATGCAAGTGAATTCAAGGAATTGCAGAAGCAACTCAACGCGTTCATGAGCGAGACCTTTAACTCCATGAGTTTGTTCTCGACTACTTCGAACTCAAAATCCGTGTATATATCAACCAGTGGTAACCAAGGTGCTTCCATCAGCATAAGCTCGCTTAACCTAAGCGGAGCCTTAAGCATAAGCGGAAGCATAAACTTGGGTTCCGCCGCTACCACCGCCGCGGCCATAACCATATCATCCATCAGCATCGCCGACATAACTTCGGTGATCAACCAAGTGGCATCCTTGCGAGCTACCAGTGGAGCAACGGCTTCAAGATTGCAGTTCTCGTCCGATTTCCTGGATACGAGCAAAACCAACCTTGAAGCTGCCAACAGTAGAATCATGGACGTTGATATAGCTGAGGAAGTAACCAACTATGCAAAATACAACGTACAAGTGTATGCAGCCAGCGCTGCCCTAGCTCAGGCCAACCTGAACATGGGCATCGTCTTGGATTTGCTGAACTTGAGTTCATCAAGACGATGATGAATCTAGTTTAGTCGAACTGCGGTCGTTGTTCGGGGGGGTTGCCATGACCCTCGGACAACGACCCAGCCGACTAGAATCCATATCCTTCATGAAATATATTTAATGTCTGGCATAGATCCCATTCTCGGTTCACACCATCAGGTGCTGCAATCCATCCGACAAAGAGAAATAAGGCAATCCACTGACAAAATAACCAGTGGCAATCGATTTGCTTCTGATATTGGTCAGGACAGTGCCGCATTGCGTCTTTCCACTCGCCTGGAAGCGCAAAAAAAGATTTCTCAAGCAACGACGGGTAACCTTCAAAACGCTTATCAGTTGATTCAATATCAAACCAACATTCTACGATATGCAGAACGAACCATAACGCGCATGAATGAATTGGCCTATCAAGCCAGTGATATCATTACCTCATCCGTTGACCGCAGACACCTGAATTCAGAATTCAAAGCTCATGTGGAAGTGCTCAAGGATATTCTCTATGATCGTACTTTTGACAAAGTAATGTTTGATCCGCTCCAATCCGACAACATTGCATCGCTGGACGTCAGTGGAGCAAGTGGAGGTCCCGACGTCGATATTATGAACATTGACGATTTCGGTTCTCTTGGTGGAGAAATTCAATTGTGGTGGGAATCTCTTCAAGCGCGAGACCGCATTAGAATTTATCAAGGAGACAGATGGTTCTTTGATTCGGGAGAGTATGCTTCTGACGTTGATCTAAATGGGGATGGATTAGCAAACATTCCCGGAACGGAGTATAGAATGAATGATGGTACCACCAAAACAAATGCAGACGGAACCCAGTCCCCTGTGTGGGGTGACAAGTTCACCATGACTTTTCAACCCGGACAGATGGAGGTAGTTGCAGATTCGGACAACACCGGGAATGCAAATGAATATATGAAATTGGCTGACACAGACGGAGACGGATACGGAGATCTTTTTCTATCCATGGAAACCCTGGAGGGATATCCTAGATACAGGGCTCCATTGGGCGACAGTTCAAACCTTAGAATCACAGTCAATGAAGCAGGTGCTGAAGACATCCTTAGAGAATCCAGCACTGCATGGAATTATTTTCTCAAAATTGATAAAGACTACATTGAAGGTCCCACGGTCACAAAAAACGAATTTGGGGACAACTTCACGATGGATACTGTAGGATTTTCAACACTCGAAGCCTACGATTTGGAGAGCACTTCCAACGCAGCCAACGCAATGACTGCAACTACCAATGAATTGGAGAGTCTGAAGACTCAACTTGGTTTTCTTGCAAAGACTTTTTCTGAGCTCAGATTCAACAAGGAAAGAATCGAGGTTAAAAGTATGAACTACGCCAATTCGCATGGTGTAATCACTGATTCCGACATGGCATCGGAAGCAACCAAGTTGGCAAGGAACTTATTAGTGCAAGAAGCCACCAACAACGCCTTGATTCATTCGCGGGTATCGGCCAGAAACGTTTACAAATTGATAATGTAGAATAACCAAAATGATCGGCAGAAAGAAAGAATTGTCATTCCTGACTACGGGACTAGGGGAAACCGGCTCCCTCAGATCCACTCTCATACACGGTGAGGAAGGCATGGGAAAGTCCATTCTGGTCGAAGAGGTGGTTAAGAATTTGATCCCTACATCTCCCCGACACTTGTTTATCATCCTCAATGGATCTGAGGTGAGGGACTTTAATTCGCTTTTTTCTTCTTTGGGCAGGAACCTTCTTCTCGGAGAAGAGATACCTGCAAACAATTTACATGAATTCGCTCGGAAACTGGGTGAAAAGATCGTTGAACTTGAAGGCCTTGCCCGCACTGGGTTGGACCCCGAAAAATTTCGAGTTCAATTGGCTGAAGATTATGTCAAGATTTTTGAAGATTCTTTGAAGGGCACCTCGTTTGGAAAAAATCAATTGACTCCAATCCTTATAGTGGAAGATCTCGATTTGATGCCGACAGGGCCTAAAAAGTGGCTTTCCAACCATTTTAATAAAGCGATCAGAAAATCTGGCTATTTCAAAAACTCGAGATTTGTCTTCACCTCGAAACGGAGTCCCAAGGAGCATGATGAATTCTTCTCGGACTTTGGCATCTCATCCCTACAAATCATTCCACTTCGTTCTTTAAACCGACAAGAGGGCACGGCATTGGCTCAATCACATGGTTTTGAGGAAGCAGATTATCTTGCTGTCCACCAGGAAACCGGAGGCATACCGTCGAAAATATTGAATCTTTGTAAAAAATCATCTAGTGTAATCATATCACCTAAAGGAAAGACCATGATCAAGACATCAAATGACACCCAAAAGATTGGAGGAAGCTTTTCTGAAAAAGAACTCTCCTACTTGCTCTTTGCCTCTTACCCAACGGTAGTCAACCGTTATAATCTTGAATTTTTCTGCTCTCCCAAAGAAGCAGCTTTTTGTTTCAATTGGCTCAAAAGAAGAAGCGACTTGGTTAAAGTTTCCGGAAATGGAAATCTATTTCTTAATCAAGACTTACGTCAGGAAATGAGGTCTTTTCATAAGCAGGAGGAACCAGAACAAGCTGAGAGAATGGAAATCCTCGCATCAGTTCTTGACATATTCGTCGAGATGTTCCCTGACCCCAACACTCACTGGATTCCATTGAATCTCCAGATTTTCAATTCCTTCACCAAAGATTTGTGCAAGAGAGTATTTAGCGAAATTGAATCGATGGATATCATTGCATTCATAGATGAGCACAAAGATAAATTTGAAATTTCAGAGGGGAACCTACGATTAAAAAAAGACATATTGCTCGTCATTAGAAGATTCATCGAAGTGAGTGGCACTCCCATAAAAGAAGAACTGAAAAGCAAGATTCTTGAGCAGTGGCAGCTAGATCAGGAGAAAGCCTCAGACAAAAAATTTAAGATGGAACAAGAACAGCAGAATTTCCACTCTGAAATTAATGACATAGAAGGGCAAATAAACGATCTTGCAGGTCTGAAGGAAAACTTGGTCAAAGATTCAAAAGATCCTAAAAGACTAAAACCCAAAAAGGTTTATTCATTTACCACTTCATTCCTTCTCATCGTTCTTGGATTAGGCACCGTAGGGATAAGTTTATTCAGTGATTCTTTTGGGGTTTATCATTCGGCTTGTGGTTTGGCCCTGTCCTTATGTGGTTTCTTTTGGCCAATTGTTGAAATCAAGAAACCCAAGGTTGAATTCTCGGGAGCAAAGCCGAACTTAGCTATTGAAACTCAGCATCGTTCCTTGGATCACAGGATAAGGGGTCTGGCAAACAGAGCTACTTCAATAAATCACATGCTCAAGCAAATTGAGGAAGACTTGAATGTAATCGATCGAGGTCTTGACGAACCTTATCTCCTTATCGATTAACAAGCAATCGGGATAACTTGTCTATGACATGCAACCTCTTTTCATGGGTTGACAATTCACACTCCCACACAATTTCAACCCTCCATCCCAGATCGAATAAACGAATCACATTTTCGATGTCTCTATTTTTATTACGATGAAATTTTTCTTGCCAAAATAATGTGTTTGTTTTCGGCATGGTACTGCGTGGACATCCCTCGTGCCTATGCCAAAAACATCCGTGAACAAATATACAAATTCGGAACTTCGGGAAGATCATATCCGGTTTGCCTGGCAAATCGGATGAGTGCAATCGATATCGAAAGCCCAATTCATGAAGGGATTTTCTAAGAATCATTTCAGGCTTGGTATCCTTAGATTTAATCCTGCTCATAACATAGGATCTTTGTTCTTCTGAAAATCTGTCAGCCATTAAGAAAATTTTAGGAATGTCTTATTTGAAGTTTTCTTCACTTGTTTGCTTGGGTTCTCTATAATTCGATGATCCGACTTATCTCATTTCAAGCAAATGGATTTTTCAATTGTTGAAATCGTTCGAATCCAAAGAGTTTACTTGTACCCAGAAATATCTGCACGGTGAGAAACAAATACATTCGATTTCCATATGGAAAATAGAACAACTATTCTTCGAATGTTCGTCTAGCCACTTGAAGCTAATTGTTCAGCAATAAGTTACTGATGCAATGAAGGTGAAAGTCTGGCGAAAACCGTTTGCAGGCGTAAGTGTTTTCCAAGCTTAAAAAACCCAAGTTAAAAACACATTTTTCGATTTCGTATTATACTTGCAAGGAATAAAATCAATGAAAGGCTTGGTGTTTAATTCATGAGAAGTTTTTTCCTGCCCAACCCCAAAGATGTCTCTTTGACTCTTGAAATTCCAAATAGGTCTTCTTGGGATCCATGCCAAGAACTTCTTCCATCAATACGCACAGTTGTCTGCTTATTTTCCGTGCAGTGTCAGCTGAGATGTCACCGACGTTTTTGATCTCTACATAGGCACAATTTTTTTTGTCATCACCAAAGGTCAGCGGGCAACCCGTGTGCAAAAGAGTCATGACGAACTCCTTTGATTTATTGAGTTGCTCGGAAAGTATTTTGATTGAATCCTTTTGAATGGCCGCAATTTGTTCTTCAGAAAAGGATTCTTCACTGGTGTATAAGATTAGGACTGGCATGGAGGTTTGGATATGCAAAAAGTTCCAAAATTGCAATCTTACTGAAATTCTGGCTTCTTTTGTTTGATGGGAATATGGAGTTTTAAGTTAGATGAGATTATAGTGTGACCTTTTTTTAAGGCTTCTTCACTTCATGCATTCCCACTGTCTTGACCATTAAGTAGATTTAGCGCATTCATGGTTGAATGAAGATTCTTTTCTCGATGTTATGCCCTTTTTTCTTTTTCTCGGCATCATGTGAGAAAACTGAATATTCGCCGGCATCCATTGAAGACAGATATCCCTCTGATCCATATGAACCCAAAGCTTATGAGCAAACTTTGGAAAAAAAAGAACCACATTTATCGAACGGACAAACACGAGAGAAAAAAAGCAAAGGCAAACAGGATCCAAATAAAACAATGGAAGATGCAGGTTCTAATATAACTAGAGGAAAACCTATCAAACCGATGCCATCAGAGTATTTGCTGAAATGAATGCCTCGAGTGAAAATGAACCTATTCAAATTAGCGTAAGCGATGAACTTGATCTTCACAATTTCAGGCCAAACGAAATCAAGGATTTGATTCGCGAATATTTATTGGAATGCAAGTCCAAGGGAATTATGGAAGGAAGAATCATTCATGGAAAAGGAACGGGAACCTTAAGAGAATTCGTTCATTCTCAGTTGCGTCGTAATTCTCTGGTACATTCATTTGAATTGGGGCAACAAAACAATGGGAATTGGGGTTCGACCTACTTTTTTCTTCGAAAGACAAAAGAGACTGATCAAGGAGCTTGAATAATTTCTCAAAATTAGCCATCTTGATCGTGTTTTAACTAATCCATCAAAGTCATGAAATATTTTGCCGTTTCGCCCCTTATTGTCTTTCTTTTCCTTTCTTTGATTTCTTGCACGGAAAAAGAAAAGCCAGTCACGCTCGGGCAATCGGTTTCCGAAAAAAAGGTGACCATGACTTCCTTTAAGGCAGAGGGTCTGAAGATAGACGTTTACTTGATTTGCGAAGAAGCGGTAGAGGGTGAACTCCTCGCCAAGGCACTCAATGCGAGCGGACAAGAGATTGGCAGGGCAAAACAGAATCTCAACTTGATGAAAGACGATGCAAAGCTTGTTTCGTTCTCTTTCGACAGCAACTTGGAATCTGATAAAGTCATCAAATACATGCTCGATTTTAGAAGAGAATAGAAATTCTACAGCTCAAACGCATTTTCCTTGCCGGGCAAATTATACCGGTTCTTACTGAATACCTTCCAGATTTTCTAATAGTCGAATTCTCGATCTTCTGAAAAAATCTAATGTTTTTTTTCGACATTCATTACCTGTCCCTACTTGGAATTAAATTAAGTAAGAAATTTGGAATGAAAAATTTTTTTAGGCTGCTTCCTGCATAGGAAGCTATCGACTTGCTTGTATAACATTCTTTTGTCATTTTCAACAATTCGGAAGGATGCCAGAGTGGTCGAATGGGGCGGTCTTGAAAACCGCTGAACCGGAAACGGTTCCGGGGGTTCGAATCCCTCTCCTTCCGCCATTTATTCCACATCCCCACTCCACTTATCAAATTCCAGACTGCTGGTTGTAAGCAACGGGAATTGGATTTTACTTATTGTTCGAATTTTCCATCATCCTTGGGGAAACGATGGTGTATTTCATTAATCTCATTCGGCGGAGTTGTGAAGCGATCAAAAGATTGTCGTTCCGAGGATTGAGTGACCTTGAGCAGCAAATCCTCGTTTTCACGGTCCAGATAGAAGATCTGCAAAAGTTTCGAATGCGAATCGCTTACTAGTTTCTTAGTGTCGTCAAATGGTGAGAAGAATTCTGGTTTTAGTTTCTTCAAATCAGCCAAGGACGACTCAAGAAGGGGTAGAAACTTCTGTTTTTTTCCCAAGATTTCCATGGAAGGAGCTTTTTTCATAGTCTTGAGCCATGAGTTTTCCTCAAGCAGGATATCGTAAACGGAAGAACAAAGGTTTAGATGCTCTAAAATTACTCTACGTGGTTCCATACTGAACTCATCTGTAAATCGAGATGGAATCCGCTAATCGATGTTTCCAAAGTCAGCATCTCTAGGCCGAGTGTATATTCCGTATCTATTTACTGCTTGTCTGATGGCACGAGTATCTTCGAGTTGTTCTTTGCGCCATTTTGCCATCCCAAAAACAAAGTTCAAATATTCGCTGTTCGCCAAGCCTTCCTGTCCTTCTTTTGCCATTCTAACAAACTCTTCGATTGAGGTGTAAGTATCCATTGCTTGCACATAATTACCGAGTTTTTCCTGGCAGAGAGCAATTTGATAAAGTACCGGCACTTGCCATGATGCGGAGGAGTCGATTTTTCTAAGGTTTGAATACACCCGATACGCATTGTAGTATTCAGCATTTTCAAAAAACTTGTTTGCCAAGTAATTACCTGTTTTCTTTTTCCAGAAATTCCATACTGCCTTTAGCCTGTTAATTCTCGCAGAATCCCTGTCTCTTTCAACAACTCCCTGTTCAAGATTGAATATTAATTCAGGTTTGAAATCGGCTTCACTCAAAAGCTTTAGGAGTTCTAAAATGGATTCCTCGTCTTGGCTAAGTTGTTCATAGGTAAGCGCGAGCAAATAGTGAGATTCTGGAATGTAGTTACTTTGTGGGTAAAGAGTTCCAAATCCTCTCAAAATTTCTTTTACTTTTGCAAAATCAGCTCTCGGAGTTTTGTCGAAATCCAATTCAACTGGAACGATCTCGTTGCCGATTGAACGCCTCTCCTTGACTTCTTGTGCTTTGAGATTCGCACGAGCTCGCCGATAATGTGCGAGGCCTTGCTTAAAACGAACAACGGATCGATCCGGAGCGCTTAATTGCTCAAGTCTCCATAGCCTGTCGAAAAATTTAATGGCATTGTCGTAGTCTTCAGAATCGAGAAAAGTTTCTGCAATTTCAATCATCGCTTGGTTCGACTCCGCATCCAGTCTTTGTTCATAACTTTGATCCACACTTTTTGCGGCAAGTTCGAATGCTTCGTTTTCCGGAAGGGTCAGAGTAGAATTGATGGCATCATAAAACTTGTTCAGCGCCATTCTGTGAGCTCCCAAGAAACGATAAATCTTGCCTACTCTGATATGAGTTTCTCCGATAGTGGGAGCCCCACGCGTCTGTGCCTCCAACCACTTCTCAATCGAACCTAACTCGGCTTGCAAATCAGGGATCCCAGGCGCATCCTCGTGATACTCAAAAGGATAATTGTCATCAGAAGCGAACTCTTCAAGAAAACGCTCGTAACTCTTAGCCGCATCCACCCATGCTTGGTTTCTTTCATGCATGGCTATAAGAGACAACAGAATGTCTCGTCTATATCTTTTTTGGTATGGAGCATTAAGTCTGCCGAGGACGCGGTTACAGAACGAAGTTGCTCTGAAGACGGAGCGAGTAACGTAAGGATTACCAGTTCCTCCCGAAGCCAATCTGGTCTGCATGATCGCCTCACGAATTTTTTCCTTCATTTCCTGATCAATTTCTTCACCTAGAACTACATATTCTTCAATTGGCAAGGATTCTAACTTAGGTTTTTCCAGTTGATCAGTGATTTGTGTTTCCATGTCCTCACTTGGCTCATTCATTTGAGAATTATTGATTGGAGAAGCATCGATTTCTGGTATCGGCTGAATCCTTGGCATTTTTCCCAAATCAAAAGAGTCAGTAAAATCCGGAAGCTCCATCATGTCGACCTCTCTGAGTAGATCCTCCAGAGTAGCGTTGCTGTAGTCCATGGAACCGGCTTGGGAAGGTTGCATCCCGCTCTTGGACATGCCCGGCTGATCAAATGACCGATTGTACATGTTGGGAGAATTTCTCTCGGGTGTTGCTTGGAGGGAAGAACTCGTGGGTTCCTGAGCACCCACCAAATTTGAAGGAAGCAACTCATTTTGAACTCGGAATGACCTGTCCAAACCGGAGTTGTCCAGAAAGTCCTCATTACTCTGGATGGCGGGCAGGTTTTCTGCCCTCTCGAAATTATTTTCCGCCATACTGGAATCGATGTCCTTCAAGAGTTCGTCAATGCCCTGAATAACTTCATCTATTGACTTCATCTCGTAAGAATCAGCTTGGGCGTTCGATACTACAGGTAAAAGGACACAAGCACTCAATAAACAAATTACTGCTTTCATCTTTTTATTTTCATGTAGGAAGATTTGGATTCAATGTACATCGGATCAGATGTAATAGTGAAGGGTGGATTAAAAGGTAAGGCGAATCGTTGGACTGGTTGCAAAGACTGAGTTTGATCGAATAATTTGAGCAACTCCTCTGTGGAATTCACGCTTCCAATACTATCATTTGTAAAAGGGTCTGCCTGCGGCAATTGGTTGGACGCACTTGGAACGGAATCTTTCGGTTTTGTAACAGACTCGGATTCATCCTCATCTACATCGACTTCCGAATCAAAATCAACTATGGGATAATCAATCTGGATCATTGAAGCATTCTCATCGATTGTGGAAACAGTGTTTGAAAAATCGGTTTCAGCAACAAGCGATGGCAAACCCTTGAGCATCAATCGGTCTGCAATGATCTTAGAACCTGAAAACCTTAATGCAGGAGGAGGAGTGAATGACAGATATGGATCGCGGGCAGACTTTTCGGAATTGAAGATTTTAGTTTCAATGGCGTTAGAGCTAACGCACAATAAAATCGAAATGAGATAAAGCAAAGTGCCTGCAGGAGAAAACCAATATTTAAGGATGTAACTATTCATGAATATATTTGATGAACTTATAGTCGACCCAAATTTCTTAAACTTTACCCAGAATTTTCTTTTTCACTTTTCCAATAAAAATCACTTTGCTGGTCTCGATGAACGGACAGCAAATCTTCCATCGTATGAATATCTACCGGATGAATGTCTTTTGATTCAAAACGGGTCGCTGTAATGTGCATTGGGTCCCCGTAATTCTCCAATCTTTCTTTGGTTTGAGCCCATGCAGCATAGGGAACGGAGAGAGCTTCGCCCGATTCAAATGCTAGTTCAATTGCCTGCTGAAAAACAGTTTTTTCACATTCGGGAAAATTACAATTGTAGTTGAGGTGTACGTCACAAGGAAAATTTTCGACTATATGCTTAAAAACGGGAACCGATGGAACCGAGTCGCCGGAAAGATTCGTTGGGCGACGAAGAATCTCAACTTTTTCGCCAAAACAAGTTCGTGCAATCAGTTCGCTGTCGGTAGATAAAACCACACGATCAATGAAATCGCAGGCAAGCAGTTTACTAATTGCCCTCAAAGCCAAAGGTTGCCCTTTGTAGGGGAGAATGTTTTTGAAGGTGAGTCTCTTGCTCCCTAATCTTGCGATGACCGATCCAACAACTTTCACACATTTGAATTTAGAGAAGCTCCAAATTCCTAGCAAGCGACAATTCGAATCGCAATTCTACTTGGGATAAGATTTGATATGAATTTATTTATAATATGAAATCAATCCCATATTCTAGGCAATCCATTCAAGAGGATGATTACAATGCAATCATGAAGGTCTTGCATTCAGATTTCATAACTCAGGGACCAGAGGTGGTAAATTTTGAGAACGCCTTGATCAAAAAGTTTAAGGTCAATCATGCATTGGCCTGTTCAAGTGGAACTGCTGCACTTCACTTAGCATACGCATCAATGGGAGCTGGTTCCACAAGTCTTGGGATCGTTCCCGCTGTAACCTTTGCTGCCACGGCAAACTCGTTTCATCATCTTGGTTCAAAAGTTGTTTTTTGTGACGTTGATCCAACTGATGGTTTGATTGATCTTCAATCATTGGAAGAAACCTTGTCTAAGGTTGACGAAGATCAACTTGGTCAAACTAACTTTGTTTCGCCCGTTTCGTTGGCAGGCAAGGTCGCGCCGCTACAGGCATGCAGAGAATTAAGCTCTAAGTATGGTTTCAAGGTGGTCGAGGATGCATCTCACTCTCCGGGAGCTTGGAGCGCCAAAGAAAAAAGCTGCGATTGCAAATGGACGGACGCGGCTTGCATGAGTTTTCATCCCGTCAAGCATATTTGTTGTGGCGAGGGAGGTGCTGTGCTGACCAATTCGGAAAGCGTCTTCGAAAAGGCGAAATTATTAAGAAATCATGGCATAAGCAGACCATTCTCCGAGGATCATGAAACACCTTGGCAATATCAGCAAGTTGAATTGGGTTGGAACTACAGAATGACTGATATGCAGGCGGCTTTGGGAATTTCTCAATTATCGAGACTGGAGAACTCCTTATCTGCCAGGAAATCCAAAGCAAAGAAATATGAAAGCGCATTCTCCCTTCCACCCTTTAGAGAATACATCGAACTTCCACGATTGCAGAGTGGTCATTCCTTACACTTGTACGTCATTCGCTTTAAGATTAAAGGATTACGCAATCAAGCGTATAAATTTTTGAAATCAAGGGGCATCCTCACCCAAGTCCACTACATTCCTCTTTACCGTCATCCGTATTTCGAAAATTCCGTAGGTAGAATGAGACTTCCGGGAGCCGAAGAATACTTCGAAAGTTGTCTGAGCATTCCCCTCTTTCCCACCCTTGGAAAAACTCAGCAGGAAAAAGTCATTGATGAAATCGCTTCTTTTCTTTTGAGTCATACATAACATGGATTTCAGCAAATTCTCCTCCATACCTTCCCCCCCTGCCTCCCCCGGATACCGCATCTTAAAAGGTTACACCAGTGAATTCAGAGGCTATGAAATTTCATCCATAAGGATGGAGGACTCTGAACCAATTATGAATTGGAGAAATGAACAAATGGCTTATCTCAAACAACCCAAAGCCCTATCCAGAGATAACCAAATCACCTATTTCAACGAAATTGTAAAAGCTCAATTCTCAGGCACTCATCCGGATCCAATTCTTTTTCGGTTCACTCTGCAAAATAAACTGATCGGATACGCCAGCTTTTCAAACACCGATTGGGCAAACCTACATACTCGTGCGTTTTTTCTTCTCGATACCGAGAGAACCAAAGACAAGTTTCAATATGGTAGAGACTGCAGTATTATTCTGAATCTTCTCATGCGAGTTGCCTTTACGATCTTGAATTTGAATAAAATAAGTACTTACTCCTTTAATAATAGAGGTTTTCATTTCCATGCCGTGGAAGCTTCCGGGTTTCAAAGGGAAGGTGTTCTCAGACAACAAATAAAGAAGGACGGAAATTGGCTTGATGTCATTGTGGCTTCCTGTTTGAGATCAGAATTCGAAAAGCAATTTCCTCAATGACCGGCAATCTTGATTTTGTTGTCTTCATTCAAATATTATTCTCATTTTACTGCTCGAAGGAAACTGGGATTTTGAGCATCTTTGACGATTCATGCCTGCCTCAACCCTAGCCATTGCGAACCAAAAAGGAGGAGTTGGGAAAACCACGACAACAGTAAGCATTGGAAGTGCCTTTGCCTCAATGGGGATCCCCACTCTGATCGTTGACATGGATCCACAGGCTAACGCAACCAGTTCGCTTGGTTTGAAAAAAAACCCGGGATATGGTCTTTATGAGCCTTTGCTTTCGGGAAAAAACCTGGCAAATCGCGTCCTGTCGACCGGCAGACAGAACTTATGGATCATTCCATCCGAACTCGACTTGGCTGCAGCGGAATTTGAACTCAGTCATCAAAAAGATTACCTTATCAAACTAAGGAAAAGTTTATCTTCACTCAAGAAAGATTACGGTTTGAGAGCAATCTTGATTGATTGTCCACCTACCTTAGGACTGCTCTCCATGAACTCTTTGTGCTCGGCAGATTTTCTGGTGGTTACTCTTCAGTCCGAATATCTTGCCTTGGAAGGCTTGGGGCAAATCGTTGACGTGGTCAAGCAGTTGAAAAATTCAGGAGCCAACCCAGAATTGACTCTTGGTGGCATCGTAATGACAATGTATGACAACCGTACCCAGTTGTCCTATGAAGTTTGGCTTGAGGCACTCAAACATTATCCAAAGGAAACCTTTAAGACGGCGATACCTCGAACCGTCCGTTTGAGCGAAGCTCCGAGTTTTGGAAAAACCATCTTCGAATACGACAGAAAAAGCCCCGGTGCGATTGCGTATTTATCTCTTGCCAAGGAAATGAGAAAAAAGTTTTTGCATTGAAGTCAAAAGCAATGGGATTCTCTAAGAAATTCTTGAAGCTTTTTTAAAAAAAAATGACCCTATTATCTAGAGCGGAACAGCCTTTTGAGAAGAAATATCATGCATTGGAGCTAAAAATGGGATATTCATTTCAAAATTCTTCCTTTCTCGAATTGGCACTAACTCATCCATCTTTCAATGAAAAAGAGCAGAATCAAAGCAACAACCAAAGACTTGAATTCCTCGGAGATTCGGTATTGGGAGTGATACTTGCTTCCCAACTTCATGCCATCTATCCCGAAGAAGACGAAGGATCTCTTAGTAGTAAGAAGGCCTTATTGGCCAAAGGATCAACTCTGGTCGAATTAGCTTTGAAACTTGAAATCCAGGATTACCTGAAAGTAAGTCCCTCGGAAAGAAGGAACAAGGGACATCGAAGGGCTTCCGCTTTGGAAGATGCACTAGAGGCAATGATTGGGGCGATTTATCTTGATGGGGGGATGACTGCTGCAAAAAACACCGTTCTTAATTGGTATGGGAATCTTGAGACATTTCTTTCGCTAAAACTGGCCAAGTTCAACCCCAAGGGACAATTGCAGGAAATGATTCAGGCAGATCTCCCGAAGGATAAAATCACATATCATTTGATTGAGCAAAACGGTCCCCCTCATAAAAAATCTTTTCTGGTGGAAGTTCGAATAAGTGGTGAACCCAAAGGTCAAGGTTACGGAAAGAGCAAAAAACAGGCTGAGGAGACAGCGGCTTTTCAAGCTTTGAACAAATTGAAATCGGAAAATTCCTCGGCTTTAAGTTCAAGTCATCAATGAAACTGGCTTGCTTGCCCAAGGGTAACAAATCTTTGTTTTTTCCTTCTTTACCGGAGGCAGCAACCGCTCCTCTTGTCGCAAACTTCATGAGTCAAAATGATTATGGAGTGGTCATACTTGTAGCTGATTCCATCAGCAAAGCCGAACTTTGGGGCGAGGACGTGGCGGGTCTGATCAGTTTTCTCAAACCGGAAAAGAAAACTTCATTGTCATTATTTGACGAATACCCCGAAATCGCCAGTCCAGATTCATTCGATCGAAACTGCGACCGAATCAGCGTGCTTTCAAAACTTCTGTCATCAGGAGACAAAAATCCTCGGAAGGAATGCTTGCTGGTAGCAACAACCCCACAAGCTTTGATCTCGCCTTGTCCTCAAATCGATAAGTATATGAAAGGTGAAATCGTTATCCGTACAGGTATGAATCTTCCCTTCAAATCCTTCTGTGAAACTCTGGGAAATGAACTTGATTACTCTTCGGAAATTTTATGCGAGGAACCAGGACAATTTTCTATCCGAGGAGGACTTGTGGATGTTTTTCCGGTTAATCACAACAACCCTGTAAGGATTGATTTTTTTGGAGATGAGGTTGAGGATCTCAGGATTTTCGATCCGAATACTCAAAGAAGTACGAGAAAAGAAAACCAGGTTGTCATTTCATCCCTTAGCAAACGAGATGAACACGGGATTGAAGGCGAATTCTTCAAATATCCAACAGTTCCAGTCTTATGGTATCTGAGGGAGCCTGAAAAAATGGCGTTGCAGCAACCCTTGGCATTTCATGAAAGCACCAGAGAAGCTATGAAAAAAGCAAATTTCTCGATGGCTTGGAAAGAAGCAACTTGTCACAAGAGCTTTTTCTTGGGGAGCAGCGAATTAGATAATGGTTTTGGTATATTCAAAAACTCCAAAAAAAAGACTCTTAAAATTTTATCTAACCTAGATGAAATCGAAGGCAAGACCACAAATTTTCTTGTTGAGAGGAATTTTGAAAACGAAAAACGAAATCGGGTAAGTGCCTTGTTCAAATTACTTGAGAGACAGGATTTAGGAAACAAAATCTTTATTTCCACAGGGGCAGATTCAGAAAAAAAGAGAATTCTCGATCTCATTTCGGAAGAGTCAGCTTTGTCTCGTTTGAACCCGGTCTTCGTGCCCGTTGGACTCAAGGATGGAATTCGAGTGCCTCCAAATCAGAAGGAAGACTTTTTTTCTGAATTCTCTGGAAATCGAGGAGGCGGTTTCTCTTTAGCAGCGAGTAGAGAAATACTCGGATGGGAACGAAGTCGGACATCCATGATTTCAAGAAAGGCAAGAGTCAATAGGAAGCAAGTTGATCAAGCTTTGGATTTTTCTGAAATAATAGAAGGCGATTACCTCGTACATCATCAGCATGGAATTTGCAGATTCGAATCGATGGGGAGAATTGGTGGGAATGATCAAGATGAAGAGGCGATTACCCTAGAATTCGACAGTGGTCTTCTCCTTCATGTTCCCTTACAGGAATCGCATTTGCTTTCCAGATATGTCGGTTTGAGCAAAACCAAACCCAAGCTTGCTAAATTGGGCGGTAAATCATGGGTCAAGACCAAACAAGCTGCAGAAGAAGCGGTGATCGATTTGGCGGCCGATTTGCTTAGGCTTCAAGCAACCCGCTCCTCTAAAATCGGATATTCCTTCTCTCCTGACGAGCATTGGCAAAAAGAGTTTGAAGATTCGTTTCCTCATACGGAGACTCCTGATCAGCAAAGGGCGATTACTCAAGTTAAGGAAGACATGGAAAAGGAAGAACCCATGGATCGTTTGATATGCGGTGACGTTGGATTTGGAAAAACTGAAGTGGCTTTGCGGGCTGCCTTTAAAGCGGTAATGGATGGTAAACAAGTGGCTCTTTTAGCCCCGACCACGATATTAACTCAGCAACATCTCAATTCCTTTCGCCAGCGAATGGCAGATTTTCCGATTGCCATTGAAATGCTGAGTCGATTCCGTTCAGCCAGCCAACAGCAAAAAATTCTTAGAGCAACCCATGCTGGATCCATCGACATCTTGATTGGGACGCACCGCCTACTTAGTACTGACGTACTCTTCAAGGATCTAGGTCTGCTGATTGTTGACGAAGAACAACGATTTGGCGTCAAGCATAAGGAAGTTATCAAAAAAATGAAGGCAGACGTAGATGTACTAACCCTTAGTGCTACCCCGATCCCCCGAACTCTCTACTTTGCCATGGTAGGCGCCAAATCCCTCAGCTTAATAGAAACTGCCCCCATTAATCGCCGGCCCATCAGAACAGAAGTTATCCATAATTCAAATCAAGTACTCAAGAAAGCCATAGATTTGGAAACTCGTAGAGGAGGACAAGTGTTTTATCTCCACAATAGAGTAAAGACCATTCATTCAGTAGCCCGAAAACTTCAGTCGCTTTTTCCCAAACTAAGAATCGCCTTGGGGCACGGGCAAATGAATGAAGAGGAATTGGAACAAGTTATGACAGACTTCGTTGCTGGGAACTATGATCTTTTGGTATGCACCACGATTATTGAATCTGGATTGGATATTCCCAACTGCAATACGATTATAATTGAAGGAGCGGATAAATTCGGCCTTTCGCAATTGTATCAACTGCGGGGGCGGGTCGGAAGGTTTAATCGTCAAGCATATGCCTATCTTCTTTTAAACCGCCATCTTCCTATTTCTAGTGATGCTCGAAAGAGACTTTCTTCCATTCGCCAAATAAATAACTTTGGAGCTGGCTTTAGAATCGCCCTAAGGGATTTGGAACTACGAGGTTCTGGAAACTTGCTTGGTAGCGAACAAAGTGGTCATATAGCGGGAATTGGGTTTGAAATGTATTGTCGTCTGCTGAAGGAAAGCGTATCTCGACTCAAGGGTGATCTGGTTTCACTTCGCCCATCCGCGACGGTCAGACTCGACTTTCTCCAACCAAGAAGGGACTGTGGAAATTCTACAGAAAATAATGGAATTCGATCCTGCCTGCCTGAAGAATATGCATCTGAGCCAAGGTTGCGAATAGAGGGATACAGAAAATTGGCTCAAATGAAAGAGATTTCTGAAATCGATCATTTCAAAGATGAATTAATCGATCGATTCGGTAAGGTTCCTGAAGAAACTGAAGCACTTCTTATGGAAACCAAACTGCGATGCCTTTGCGAGGAAGCTGGTTTTGATCTTCTTGAAGTAAAGGGAAAAGAAATTTTTCTTCGTTTCTTAAAGAAACCAAGTGAAAAAAAAGTAAGGTATTTGAGAAAAATGGGTGCATTTCCAAGACTTTCTTCCAATGCACCTCTTTTAAAGTTGAAGGAATTAATTCGTTTTCTCAAAATATATGTTCATGGGAAGTAGAACATACGCGGGAACATATGTCTTCATCTTTGTCATCGGCTTGATGTTCCATGATTCGCTTACGCTTTGTGGAAGTGAGCTAATAGAAGTAAACAGAGTGGCAGCTCGTGTAAACGATCGGATCGTGACATGGGGTGAAATTGATAAGGCAATGGACAGACTAAATTTTCCAGAAAACGAGAAGAAAAAAAGAGCCTCCGAGTTCCTTGATGGAAAAATCGATCGTCTTTTATCGATCGTCGCTTTCAGCGAAAAAGGAATGGCAATTCCGGACTCTTTCATCGAACAGGAGTATAATAGGAGGCTCATTCAAGAGTTCAATGGAGACAGAAAGCTTTTCCGCGACGTTTTGAAAAGCAAAGGACAATCGCAGCTCGAATACAGGGAGGAAATCAAGGAAGAAATCATTTACGGGCATATGCTCGCTACAAGAAAGCGAATGAAAGAAGAAATAAGCACTAAAAAGGTCGAAGCTTTCTATCAAAAAAATCCATCCATGTTCAGAACCTCTGAGAAAGTCCGAATTAGAGAGATCGAATTCACACAAATTGCTGACGAACCTGTTTCTGTTCTTTTGCAACAAGCCAAGAAGACCTTGTCCCTATTGTCTTCGGGCGATTCATTTGAAAAAATTGCAACACAACACGGCCAGAGTCTCTACAGACAAAACGGGGGTGATTGGGGAATTCTGGTTTCCGCAAATGAAATCAGGAGTGAAGAACTGCGTAAACAGGCTTTTGCATTGGAAAGTGGAAAAATATCTGACCCTTTCGTGGTTAAAAAACTTGCTCGTCTCCCAAATGGCGAAATCGGATTTTCCGGAAAATCGGCTGTCTACATCATAAAAGTGGATCAAAAAATACCAGCCGGGCGAAGATCCCTGGGCGATGTGAGAAATGAAATCGAGCGAATTCTCGCCAATGAAATAGAAAAAAAAAGCCAGCGACACTGGTTGGCCAAATTAAAGAAAGACGCTTACCTGGAAATCAATCTGCCGAACTGAACCATCTTCCAACATTCATTCTTTAGGAAGTTATGGATAATAAAATTTCTTCTTTTCGAAACCTTCCTACTGGTGAACGGCCTCAGGAAAGACTCGAGGACTTGGGAACTTCAGCACTTTCTGATCGTGAACTTTTAGCGATGTTGATTCGTTCGGGAACTGCTCAAAACGACGTTCTTGCCATTTCCGATCAATTGATAAAAAAAGCTGGAAGTCTAGGTGGTTTGCTTCGATGGGATGCATCTGATTTTCAAAGTATAAAAGGGATAGGAAAAATCAAAGCGTTGCAGTTGAGTACCAACGTAGAAATCGCCAAAAGGATGATGCGTTCGGAAAGAAACAAAGAGATCATCCTGGATGAGGCACAAAAAGTCTGGAAATTTCTCTATCCTGAGGTTCGAACAGACTCTGTGGAAAAAGTGTGGGTTTTATGTCTTGATAGAAAGAACAAGTTGATTAAGGCGGAACCAGTTACGTCTGGCACTGCCACTGGTAGTCTTGTTCATCCTCGAGAAGTCTTTCGTCCCGCGATTCGTCATGGAGCCACTGCCATCATCTTGGCCCATAATCATCCGAGCGGCGATCCCACACCTAGCTCTGCTGACCTTCGTGTCACAAATAAAATTTTTGAGGCATCCAAAGCAGTCGATTTGGAAATGCATGATCATGTTATTGTGGGAGAACCTAGTAATTGTCCGAACGGAATCGGGTATTACAGTTTTTCGGAATCTGAGATGCTGGGTTGAATTTCAACCGCACAAACTCAAAATTTTGCTGAATGCGATTGAAATCTGAAGATGCTGTTAAATGAAGATTTATAGTTTTCAACCTTAAAATTTTGCCACTTTAATTGAGATTGTTTCTTGTCATTGCGAAATACCAAGCTTGTTCTCAGATCGTAATCGTTTTGGAAGTAAAGAAACAGCGGTGAAAGGATTTCGGCGTTTGAAATTCAAAAGCCAAAGAAAAAAATCAATCTTTCAAACTTAGGATTCGCACACTCCATCGATTGATTGAAAAAGCGATGCCGTACGGCACATCATTAAGTTGCTCTCGGAAAGATAGAAATTCCGTAGCTCCGGATGCTCCTTCGCCTCCATATTCTATGGAATCAGTGTCGAGAATAACTTCCCACTGACCCTCGTGTGGACATCCCCATTCACGGTGAAGGAGTTGATCAGAAAAATTACAGGCCACAACAAGAGTGTCCCTTGTGAATTTGCCGTATTTGATGAAGGAAAGGGTTTTTCCATCGGCATCGATGCAGTCCAACCATCTGAACTTGCTTGGATCGTGATCAGTGCATGCCCAAGTTGGATGGCTATTGTAGAGATCATTGAGATCAGAAACTAACTTCTTAATTCCCTTATGCCGGTGATGAGCGAGCAGATCCCAGTCAACTTCAGTCTCGCAATCCCATTCATTCCATTGTCCCAACTCGCATCCCATGAAAAGAGTCTTCTTGCCAGGCCAAGTCCATTGCAAAGCAAGGAGCGAACGGAGATTCGCCAATTTATCGAGGTCTCGACTCAGGTTCATTTTGTTAGCTAAAGAACCTTTTCCATGTACCACTTCGTCATGTGAAAAGACTTGTACGAAATTTTCTGAAAATTGATACATTGCTCCAAAAGTCAAATTTGAGTGAGAAAGGTTTCGATGATTCGGAGGAGTCCCAAAATAATTCAAAACATCATGCATCCATCCCATGTTCCATTTGAAATCAAAACCAAGTCCCCCCACAGAAGGTGGTTGTGTGACTTGTGGAAAAGCGGTCGATTCTTCGGCAATGCTTATCACATTAGGATATTCTTCATGAATTGCTTGATTGAACTGCCTTATGAAATCAACGGCTTCAAGGTTTTCATTGCTTCCTTCGCAATTGGGAATCCATTCTCCATCCCTACGTCCGTAATCCAGATAAAGCATTGAAGCGACTGCATCTACACGAAATCCATCGATACCAAAACGATCGAGCCAGCATATTGCACTACCGATCAGGAAACTTCGAACCTCTGCTCTTCCATAATTGAAGCATAATGTATTCCACTCGGCATGTCTTCCCTGGCGAGGATCCTCGTGCTCAAAAAGAGAGGTGCCGTCAAATTTGGAGAGAGAAAATTCGTCTGCCGGAAAATGAGCAGGCACCCAATCTATGATCACTCCTATTCCTTTTTCCTTGATTGCTTGAACCAATGCCAGAAAATCTTCTGGTGAACCATATCGAAAAGTGGGCGCGTAGTAACCAGTTACCTGATATCCCCAGGAAGCACCGTATGGATACTCGCTAGGGGGAAGGAATTCGACATGCGAAAAACCCATTTCCTCTAAATAAGAGGGAAGAAAATCGGCAAGTTCCAGATAGGAAAGTGGAAGAGATTTACTTTGGTTGCGCTTCCATGATCCTAAGTGCATTTCATAGATGGACAAAGGAGAATTTCGTGGATTCTTTTTTTCCAAGGACGATGATAATAACCTTTTTTCGATGAATCGGTCTTGAATGATCGCCGCATTGCCGGTCGGGGGTTCAAATCTGTAGCCAAAAGGATCCGTCTTTTCACGCAACACTCCGTCGACGCCTAGAATTAGAAACTTATATTTCTGTCCAACCCGTGCACCTGGAACAAATAATTCTCTGCAACCAGTTTGACCCAATGAACGCATGGGGAGAGATCTACGATTCCAACCGTTGAAATCACCCATTAGATGGACACTCAATGCAGCCGGAGCCCAGACTACAAAAGAAACTCCCTCAATTCCTCCTAATTTAGACGGCGAGGATCCGAGTTTGAGGTGAGGTCTTCTTTCCCATCCTTCATTGAATGATTTCAAATCAAGAATGGAAACAGTCGGAGCAAAAGAATAAGGATCTTTCCACTCCCGATAACCATCTTTGTAAAATGAACGAAACTCATAAGGAAAGGGTTCTTTTGCCCTAGGGAGAAAAACTTCAAAAAATCCGGACTGATGAAGCATTTCCATGCTTGTTTCGGTCTTGGTTTTCAAGTCAAAAAGATTGACTTCCAGAGCACCAGGATCCCATGCACGCACTACCAAACCTTTTTTTGCTTCTAACTTATTCATGCCAAGCCACTGATGAGGATTACCAGTCAACCCGTTACGACAAGCGTTCATTTCCTCAAAATTAATGATCATGTTAGTTTCATTTGCCGTACTCTCATTAATTCAACGCGAAGAAGCTTCAGCAAGTCCAAATAAAATCATTTCTTCCTTGTTAGGACTGACTAACCTCTCATCCTAATGAGAGTGTTTTCCCGAAAAATATTTTTTTTTAAAGCGATATTAGCTCTCGGTATCGGAGCATCTTCGCAAAAAAAAGAAAACTTTTATCAACTTGATGGAAACCAGACGACGCTGGATGCAGATGAAGTATACTTCGAGGAGAAAACATTCACCGGGTCAGCTAAAGGAAACGCTGTCTTTCGTTCTTCAAATCTGCATCTTTTCGCAGATGAAATTCACTTTGAGAAAAAAAGAGGATATCTTTCGGCAAAAGGAAAAGTAGTCTTGATTACCCATGAACATCGAATACTTGCTCACGAAGTTGAACTCAACCTCAACACTGGGGATTTCAAGGCCAAGCAAGTCAAGACAGGTTATTACCCAATTGCATTAACAGGAAAATCACTCGAAGGAAGTGAACAACAATACCAAATTAACCAAGCTAAAATATTCCTTCCCCATTCCGATAACTTTGAATCAAACTTTCTTGCCACAAGATTTGAAGTTAACCTCCATGAAAAAAACTTCAAAGCTGAAGGGGTTTCCTTGAGAATAGGAAACCAAACTTTTCTTAAACTTCCCTTCATCAAAGGAAACCTTGATAGCAAGGAACTAAACCAAAAATTAAGGTTTGGAAGAATCAGCCAACTGGGATGGTATGGGAGTATGGAAAGAACTTGGAAATCGAGTTCCGGAGTCATTTTTGAGGTGGATGGTACATTGTATTCAAAAAGAGGTTTTTTTCTTTCACCAAAAATCTTCTTTGAGAACACCTCATACAAAAGTGAGGACTTCACGAGTGCTTATTTGGAATTTGGAGGTATTATCGACCAAGGAAAAACCAAGGGATATGACGAAAGCATGAATTTAATCCCTAAGGAAAGGGGGTATGCATATTTGAATTCAATAAATCGGTATTCTTCGAGATGGCGTTTCGCGACATCACTTTTTACAGAATCGGACGGCGAGATTTTCAGGGATTTTCAAACATCTCGTTATGCTGAAAATCAATGGTATGATGATTTTGGAGAATTAAATTACGAAGGATCGAATTTCTCTGTGTCAGCCTTGTTAAAAAGGCAGATTAATGGTCATGATGAAATGGTGAGTCAAGATCCAAACCTTAGATTTGACTGGGATTCGAATGAAAAGAATCTTGGGATTCACCAGTCACTTCAAGTTGAATATTGCAAGATGAAAACAAAGGGAAACTACGGAAGGACGCTGAGTGAATCATCCAAGTTTGATACGGGCTACAAAGTACAAAGACCTGTTCTTTTACCGTTTGGCATTACTTATCTGCCATCCCTTTCCTTCAGATCCCAATGGTATGACCTAGGACTTGG
>CACMZN010000027.1 GCA_902618175.1 uncultured Verrucomicrobiota bacterium | reverse complement strand
GAAGAGGCTTTTTATTACGCAAGATATCCCCTCCCATGGTCAGGAGTCGTCGGATTCAACCCGAGTTATGGATCAGATCAATTCACCGACAATCACTTTCATTATGGCTACCTTGCGATGAGTGCCGCTCTCATCGGTATGCATGATCAGTCTTGGATTAAAATCCATGGACCAACTGCAAGTGAAGTTGTCAGGCAATATGCAGAATGGGAGAGAGATTCCTCGATTTATCCAAGATTGAGAACCTTTGAATGTTGGGCCGGCCACAGCTACGCCGCTGGTATGTCAAATGCATTAGACGGGAACAACCAGGAATCTTCCTCCGAAGCCTTATGCTCATGGGCCGGGATGTTTTTTCTTGGTTGCCTGCTCGGAGATCAGGATATGCTTTCCACGGGAGCAATGGGATATGCGATTGAAACCGAAGCCGTCCATGAATATTGGAATAATGCATATGGTTGGAGGAATCCGGAAGAATCAAATTGGTCTCCAAACTACAAACCCACCATTTGCTCTGTAATGCGTGACAGGGATATGGGGGCATGGACTTGGTTCAGTGGACAACCCATTCACATTTACGGCATTCAATGGCTTCCTCCCTGGACTCACTTGACGTATTTTGGGGTTCACGCCGAGCATTCCCAATACCAACTCAAACAAATGCTAACCAGACAAGGAAAAGATGACGGCATCTTGAGTTGGGAAGAAATTGACGAAGATTGGGGTCAAGTGGCGGCAGCATACGCAGCTTTTTCCCAACCTCAGGAAATTTGCCGTGTTCTGGACAAAGCCATCGAAGGGAAATGGAAAATTTCCAGTCCCTTGCATGCCGGCATTCCCTATTATCTTGCTCATGCCTGTAGATTCTTTGGCTTAATTGACAAAGAGTCATATTCAGATCTCCCTACGTCGGTGGTTTTGAAGAAATCCGACGGCAAGAGAACCGTTCTTGTTTGTAATCTTTCCAATCACTCTCGAGCGTTTCACGTCTACGTCAGGGGTAAGGAGGTATTGAAGAGCACTCTTTCTCCGATGGCCTTGAAAGCCATACCCCTTCCTTAGTTTTTTTCCTTTTTCGTGCCCGCCTTCCCAGTCATTTTCGATTACCCGAAAATATAATGTTGCAATTGAGACTCATTCTCAATTACGAATTCGATCATGAAAATTCTCGTGATTAGTTTATTCATTCTTTCATGCAACTCTCTCCCATCATTCGGAGACGCCCCAACAAGGACTTCAAAGCTTTCCAATTCGGCTCTTATCGATCAAATGAAAAAAGGAGGTTTGGTTTTGTATTTCAGACATGCTTCCACTGAGAAGGATTATGCTGATCAAGTGAGTGCCGACGTCAACGATGGCTCGACACAAAGAGTTTTGAGTGAAAAGGGTTGGCATGAAGCGGTTAACATAGGCCGAGCTTTTCGACATTATAAAATCCCAATTGCCAAAGTTTTGAGTAGTGAATATTTCCGGTCGTGGCAAACTGCATGGTTGGCTTTTGGAGAGTATGAAAAAAAACCAGACTTTAATTTTCTGCCTTTTGAAGATTTCAACGACAAGCAGATGGAGATCATGAGGAAACGGATCGTACCTTATCTTTCCAGGAAACCTAAAGAAGATAAAAACCTTGTGATTGTTGGGCATGACGATCCTTTTGAAGCGGCTACAGGAATTTATCCCGAACCGCAGGGAGTATGTTTCATTTTGAAGCCCAACGGTAATCAAAAATTTGAAATTCTGGGACAAATTTCGCCTGATGATTGGATGCCCTGAGTAGTCTTTTCTCGGCCCAGTCCATAAACCACCAAATTAAAACTTCCCGCCTTCCTCTGTACAAGGCGAGCTTTTTAGGTTTGAACAAATTCGTTGAACTGAAAGAGTTTATCCAATCATATGATGTTTTTTAAATCAATGGTTGCTTCGTTCTGTTTTGGTACCTTCTCATTTTTTTCTGACGGAGGAAGCCGACCACATGTGCTTTTCATTGCCATAGACGATTTAAGACCGGAATTAGGATGTTATGGTTCTTCGGTGGTTCATTCTCCCAATTTGGACAAATTGGCGGGAGAGGGCATGAGGTTTGATCGAGCATACTGTCAGCAAGCTATTTGCAGTCCCTCACGAGCCAGCCTTATGACCGGTGCTCGACCTGACCAAATCGGAGTGATTGAAAACACTGCTTACTTTCGGGAACTAAATCCTGACATTGTCACCCTTCCTCAATATTTCATCAGTCATGGTTACAAAGCCGTTTACTGCGGAAAAATATTTCACGGCCGCATGACCGACGATGAGCATTCTTGGAACCATGAGCCTCCTTTCAATCGATGCATGGTCAAACGGCCGAATTTACAAGGGGGATACGCCTTGGTTGAAAACCAAAAGTTATGGGGGAGCAACAAGGAAAAGATGTTCCAAAAGTATGGACAAAAAGGCTCGAGCGGACTTATTCACGGTCCTGCCTATGAATCTGCGGAGGTTCCGGATCATGCTTACACGGACGGGTACAGTACTCAACTTGCCATTACCACACTCATGGACCATATTGAGAAGAATCCTAAGCAACCTCTGTTCCTTGCCCTTGGTTTCAAGAAACCGCATCTCAATTTCGTTGCTCCCAAAAAATATTGGGATTTGTATGATCGGGAGAAGATAAAATTGACGGAGCAGACCGGGAGACCGCAGGGTGGCGCGGCTACTGGATTACACGCTTCTTTCGAATTGCGTACTAGACATGAGATTCCTAAGAAAGGACCGATAGGGAGTGAGTTGGCCCGGACTCTTATCCACGGTTACTACGCCTGCATTAGTTACATTGATGCTCAAATTGGTCTGATGATGAATGCCCTGGAGGAATCCGAGCTTCGAAAGGACACGATAATTATTGTTTGGGGCGACCATGGTTGGCATCTGGGAGAGATGGGCATTTGGGGCAAAGCAACTAATTATGAGATAGCCACTCGCGTACCCTTGATTGTTTGGACGTCCACAATGAAAGCCAAGGGAAAATCAACCGAAGCTCTAGTGGAACTTGTGGACATATATCCGACTTTGTGTGAACTCGCCAATTTGCCAAAGCCGCAAAATTTAGCGGGAAAAAGTTTCTCGCATCTCCTTAATGATCCCGAGAAAAAAGGAAAGCAATATGCGATCAGTCAGTTTCCCAATCCTGCACTTAGGGAATGGGCCGCCAATCCTCTCTCTTTGGGAATGAGGCAAACTTTCTTTGGTCCTTTGATTGATGGGGTCGAAGAAAGTATCAAAAAACAACAGGGAAGCTCTTGGGATCGAGAACTTTTCGAAAACCATTTGATGGGATATTCGCTGCGAACAGAGAACTATCGTTTGGTGGCTTGGCTGGACTATCGGGACATAATGGCGAGACCCTTGTTTGTTGAACTTTATGACCATGACAAAGATCCCAGGGAGTCCAAAAACATTGCCATGCAATTCCCTCAGAAAACGCAAGTTCTATTGAATCGCTTGCGGAAGAGTGGTATCGGAAAAGGAGCAATTCCATAAAATGAGGGTGTCCTTTTTGATCTTCAGTTTGCTTGGCTCACCCCTTGTAATTTCTTCGCATGCGGACCAGCGCCCGAACCTGGTATTGATTCTCGCGGATGACATGGGATATTCCGACCTTGGTAGTTATGGTGGTGAAATCAAAACCCCAAATCTGGATTTTTTAGCCAGAAATGGCATTCGCTACACCCAGGCATATAATACCTCGAAGTGCTGGACTACCCGAATCAGCCTGCTTACCGGGCTTTACCATCATCGAAGTGATAGGAATTTCATAAACACCGCCTTGGTTGGGGAAATCCTCAAACCCGCTGGGTACCATACCTTTTGGGCTGGAAAACATCATGCAAACTTCAATCCTCACGAGCGTGGATTTGATCATTTTTCTGGATTCCTTGGAGGAGCAATCAATTTTTGGAATCCTGGTGAACAAGCAAGGTTTGGAGAGAATGCTCCGGGTTGGCGGGCGGTCTACACCTGGGCCTTTGACGAGGAATTGGTAAAGCCCTATCATCCACCCAAGGGTTTTTATGCTACGGACGCCTTCACCGATTGGAGTTTGAAATGGCTTGAGGAAAAAAAGGGAAACGACTCCCCCTTCTTTCTTTTTCTATCCTACAACGCTCCCCACTGGCCGCTTCATGCCCACCCAAAGGACATTGCCAAGTATGATGGCTTTTACGATCTTGGATACGAAGCTATACGCAAAGCTCGCTATCGAAGACAGATTAAGGATGGTTTGTTCGACGAAAGAACGACGCCCCTAAGCGAACCCGATCATCAAGAATGGTCAGCATTGCCTGAAAAGGAGCAAAACGCGGAAGCCCAGAGGATGCAGATTCATGCAGCGATGGTGGATTGCATGGATCAGAACATTGGCCGATTGATCGCCAAGCTTCGTGAGATTGGAAAAATGGACAACACCTTGATCCTTTTTCTGGCCGACAATGGGGCAAGTCATGAGAAACCTTCGAGGGGAGAAAGGAACGCAAGTGCAGAATGGGGAAGTGTTGGTTCGTTTGAAGCGATTGGACAATCTTGGGCCAATGCGATCAACAGTCCAATGAGAAAATGGAAAGTACAGGGACTTGAGGGGGGAGTCTGCACCCCTATGATTGCTTATTGGCCTGAGGGAATCGCCTTGCCTCAAAATTCGATTTCCCGTGAACCCTGCCATTTGATCGATTTCGTACCCACAGTCATCGAACTTGCCGGCAAGGGAGCTGTTTATCCGGAGAATCTTCCTCCCTTGGACGGGATTAGTCTGACGCCTACCTTTGCAGGGCAAAAACTTGTTAGGCAAAGACCTCTTTTTTTCCAATACGGGGGCTGGCAGGCCATACGTGAAGGGGCTTGGAAACTGGTCCGTCAAAAGACTGGTCCTTGGCAACTTTATGATTTGAGTAAAGATCGTACCGAAACCCAAAACCTTGCTTTCACTTTTCCCGAACGAACTGCGAAGATGCAGCAAAAGTGGGAAAATTGGGCAATGGATCTGGAAATTCCAGTATCGGAGCTCAAAAAAAAATCGAAAGAAAAACTTTGAATTTTGTGTAATGGTAAACTCATCAAATCAACGAAAATAATCGGATGAAAGAACAAGGAATAAAATCTTCTTTTTCCATAAGTCCCCTAGGTTCACGCATTTCACAATGGGGAGAAGGTCCGATTTTTTGGAACAGCCATTTGTTTTATGTGGATATTGAGGGACATTCTCTGATTCGTTTGAACATCGAGAACGAGAGCGAAATGATATGGGAGATGGAGGAAAGAATTGCAACCGTGGTTCCAAGGGAGTCCGGAGGCATGCTTTGCGCAGGTGATTCGGGTATTTTTTCATTTAATCCAAGTGGAGAAGAAAAGAAAGTGATGGCTGACCCGGAAGCGGACAAAAGACCCGATAATCGATTTAACGACGGGAAGTGCGACCCAGCCGGAAGATTTTGGGCAGGAACCATAAGTACCATTAAGAAGACGGGTGATGCGAATTTATACATGATGGACTTGGAGGGAAATCTCACCTTGAAAGTTTCAGGAGTGACAAATTCAAACGGGATTTGCTGGAATACTGAGGAGACCGTCATGTATTACATAGATACTCCGACTAAGAAAATCATGGCTTACGAATACGATAATCAAACTGGGAATATTGGAGAACCAAGAGTCGCGGTCGATTTTGATTCGCTTTTGCTAGATGGATCCCCCGATGGAATGACGGTTGATGAGGATGGCAAACTCTGGGTTGCGATGTGTCATGGCGGCTCGGTCGTAAGACTTGATCCCAAGGAAGGCAGCCTTGTTCAGAAAATAGATTTTCCTTGCGTCGAAACAACCGCCTGTGCATTTGGTGGCACCGGATTGGATAGATTGTTCGTCACCACCGGTCTGCACAAAAGTTTTAAGGAATCCAATGCTGGAAGAATATTTGTAGTTGATGGTCTGGGAATAAAGGGTGTTCCTGCATTTTCCTATCGGGGTTAATTGAATTTTCGGTCTAGGCATCGAAGCATAGCCTGCGTTGGAGTTTGGTAATGAGCTGAGGTTTGGGAATATCAACTTGTTTTGAAATGTGAAAAATGTTTTGATGTTCGGTGTATGTCCGTGCTTATAGAGAGCTCACTTAAGATTATGCGATGAGTTTTTCCCTATTCGAAAAAGTTGCCCTTGTTACCGGAAGCAGCCGGGGACTGGGATACGGAATCGCGACTGCGCTCGGCAAAGCAGGAGCCAAAGTGGTTCTCAATTATTTGAACAATAGAGAGGTTGCGGAAAAGGCATTGGATGGTTTGAGGAATTTGGGAATTCATACCATGCTCATTCGAGCAGATGCATCCGATCCTGAACAGATTGAATCTTTAGTAGAATCCGTGGAACAAAAATTCGGAAGTCTTGACATCCTCGTGCCTAATGCAACTCCCGAACAGCCTCAAAAAAGAATCGAGGAGTACGAAGCCGGTTTTTACAGAGAAATGTATGATTTTTTCGTCATGAGTCCGTTTTATCTGGCTCGAGCCGTTTTACCGGGAATGAAAAGTCGTGGTAACGGCAGGATCATTAACGTCACCAGTGAGGTGTTTCATTGTTCAGTGCCGGAATTCAGCGCCTATGTCGCTGCCAAGGGTGGACAAATTGGATGGAGCCGGAGCATGGCGACTGAATTGGCACCCTATGGAATTACCGTGAATACGGTTGCTCCTGGATGGATTCCAACGGAGCGTCACCAAGATGAAACCAATGAGAAAAAGGAAGAATATTTAAAAACCATACCACTGGGAAGATGGGGAACACCGGATGACGTCGGTCATGCAGTCAACTATCTTGCTTCCGAAGAGGCTTCCTTTGTGACTGGTCAGACTTTGTGCGTGAATGGTGGGCGTAGTCCGTGGTAGGGTATTTCTTTAATCATCAACCCATAAGTTCATTATGAAGAATAGATTCAACTCCATAGGTTTCTTTTTTACTTTAATTCTAGGCTTCTTGTTTGGATGCGGCGGAGGTACGGAAAGCGCCGAACAAGAAGAAAAAACCCAGGTCGGCGGTTCCTCAGCGTTTGCCTACGTTACAAACGGCGTTGATCCATTCTGGGATCTTTGTGCTGCAGGTGTTCGTATTGCGGAGAAGGAATTTGGAGTTTCCTGCGAAATCCTGATGCCGCCCAAGGGGGTTGTGGACCAAAAGAGAATGATGGAGACCTTGCTTGCCAAGGGGGTGGACGGAATCGCGGTTAGCCCGGTAGATGCCGAGAATCAGACTCCCTTTTTGAACGAGGTTTCGCAAAATACGATTCTGATTACCAACGATTCCGACGCTCCCGACAGCAAACGTCTCGTTTTCATAGGGACCAACAACTATAAGGCTGG
This sequence comes from uncultured Verrucomicrobiota bacterium, assembly GCA_902618175.1. Classification (GTDB taxonomy): domain Bacteria; phylum Verrucomicrobiota; class Verrucomicrobiia; order Opitutales; family Seribacteraceae; genus Seribacter. Next base: position 21,133 of record CACMZN010000027.1, on the reverse strand, counting down.
AAGAGCGCTAGGTAGTTTGGTCAGGAAGGCTTTGCCTGAAGGTGGGGAAGTGATGCTTTTTGTTGGAAGACTCGAGCAATTAAATGCCAGACAAAGGAGACAAGGCGTGATCGATGAACTGCTGGGTCGACCGGTTCAAAGTCTGGAAGAAATCAAATACGATGCGGTCGATTCAACCAATCTCACTTCAGAAGATTCATCCTATGTGATACTTGACACTCGAACCGATAATTTTGACAAGGCCAAGGCGAAGAGCAATGCCGAGGACGCAATTACCAAGTATAAGGATTTGGGGTGCATGGTTGGTTTGTTTGCCTACAATTCACCTTCTTGCATTGATGCAATCAAGGAGTCTGGAAAGCTTGGGCAGATCAAAATATGCGGATTTGATGAACAGGATGCCCTACTTCAAGCGATCTCCGATGGCCATGCCTACGGTACCATCAGCCAACAACCTTGGGAGTATGGCTATGAGTCGATTAAGATGCTAAAGAATATCCATGCGGGAATTCAGCCCGCTTCTACCTACCAGGAAGTGGCGTTTTTGGAAGTAACTAAGGACAACATTGAGGAATTTTGGGCCAAGAAAAAGGAAATGGCCGAACTTGGCAAATCCCAGTAAATGAGTGATCACCAAGACTTGCTTCTCGAAGTCCGTGACTTGAAGAAGAGTTTTCCGGGGGTTTTGGCTCTCAAAGGGGTTTCTTTGAATTTGACCAAAGGAGAGGTTCTTTCTTTGATTGGAGAAAACGGTGCCGGAAAGAGTACTTTGATGAAGATTTTGGCCGGAGTGCAACCTCCGGATTCGGGAGCATATCTGATTGATGGTTCTCCGGTCACCTTGAATAATGTTCGCGAAGCCATGGAACAAGGCATCGCTCTGATCCACCAGGAACTGAACCTTTCCTCCAATCTTGATTTGGCTTCGAACATCTTTTTGGGGCGGGAACCGGTATCGAAGGGTTTCATCAATGAAAAGTCCTTGCATGCCCAAGCCGCCAAGCATCTAAAGAGAGTGGGTCTTGACTTGCCAACCCATACGATCACAGGCTCCCTTCCCATAGGAAAACAGCAATTGGTCGAGATTGCCAAAGCCTTGTCTTGTGATGCCCGAGTCCTGATCATGGACGAACCCACCAGCAGCCTTTCCCAGAAGGAGACCGAAACTCTATTTGAGGTAGTCAAGGATTTGCGAGACCAGGGCATTAGCGTAATCTACATCTCCCACCGTTTGGGCGAAGTTAAGGAACTTTCGGATCGAGTGACGGTTTTTAGAGATGGGGAAAATGCGGGTGACTTGACCGTCGAGGAAATCAATCACGAAAACATGGTCCGCCTCATGGTCGGTCGGGACTTGAGTGAATTTTATGACCGTGCCATCCACCAACCTGGTACCAGTGTACTAAGAGCAAAGCAAGTGGTTTCCCCCTCTTATCCGGAAAACACTGTTTCTCTTGAGGTCCGGGCTGGTGAAATCGTCGGGATTGCGGGCTTGGTTGGTGCGGGTAGAACCGAACTACTGCAAACCTTTTTTGGAGTGACTCCCGCACTGGGGGGTGAATTGGAGGTGATGGGAGAGAGCTTTTCGCCTAGATGCCCTTCGGATGCCATAGAAGCGGGCTTGGCGTTGGCTCCCGAAGACCGAAAGTTGCACGGACTGGTTTTGCCTATGACAGTCAGGGAAAATGCCAGCTTGCCAAGCTTGGAGCGGGATCAGAAAAAAGGTTTCTTGGACGAATCCGCCGAAAGGAAGATTGCGGACGAAGCAGTTGAGCAAATGAAGATCAAGACCCCCCATATCGAACAGGTGACCCGCTTTCTTTCGGGAGGGAACCAACAAAAGATTGTACTTGGTAAATGGTTGGCGATGAAACCAAAGCTTTTGATGTTGGACGAACCAACCCGTGGGATCGATGTCGGAGCCAAGAGGGAAATTTACAAACTGATGGAGAAATTGGCCGGTGAGGGCATGGCAATTCTCTTTGTGTCCAGTGAAATGGAAGAAGTTCTTGGAATGGCCGACCGGGCATATGTTATGCACGAGGGAAGAATTTCAGGTGAATTGAATCGGCATGAACTGTCGGAGGAATCAATCATGAATTTGGCAACTGGAGGAGAAAAAGCAGCTTAATATCCCATGAAAAAAAACGTAATTGGAATTTTTGCCCTGCTAGTGGTGATCTTCGTTATCACGGCCATCATAAATCCTAAGTTCCTCAACGCTTACAATATGCAAAACCTGATCAAGTGGTCCAGTCTGTATGCGGTGATGAGCATCGGAGTCGCATTGGTGATCATCACTGGTGGAATCGATTTGTCGATCGGTTCCGTCGTTGGTCTGGTTGCCGTGGTGCTTGCCTTCTTTCTGAAAGTCCAGGGTATGGATCCATGGGTTGCGATCGGCTTGACCTTATGCATGTCTTTGGTCGTTGGTCTCATCCACGGTCTCCTCATTACCAAAGCCCATATTCAACCTTTTGTCGTAACCCTGTGCGGGTTGTTGATTTATCGGAGTTTGAGTCGATGGTTGACCGACAATCAATCTCTTGGACCGGTTCCTTTGGAAGGAGACAAGGGCTATGCCAACTTGGATCAGATTCTGGGTCTGGACTTCATTTTTAGTGGTAAGATTCCGCTAGGCGTTTTTAACCTACCAACGCCAGCTTTGTTCTTAGTGGTTCTTGCCATTGCCACCGCCATCTTCCTGCGGAAGACGATTTGGGGAAGATACCTTTATGCCTTGGGAAACAATGAGGATGGAGCTCGTTACAGCGGCATTGACACCGAGCGAATGAAAATCATCGCCTACGTCCTGTGTTCTTTCTTTGCGGGGATCGCCGGAATCCTCTTTGCCTTTGAACTGGATTCGGTTCAGCCTGCCCAGACTGGAGAATTCTATGAGTTGTATGCAATTGCAGCAGCCGTTCTCGGAGGTTGCAGTCTTCGTGGGGGAGAGGGGTCGATTCTCGGAGTGGTGATTGCCGCTGCGGTGATTCGTCTGATCTACAACTCCATCAATATGGTGGGAATTTCCACTCATTTGGAATTTGGCATCTTGGGAATGGTAATTTTGCTCGGAGTCATAGGTGATGAGTTTCTGAAAAAGAAAATGGCCGAACGACAGGCTTCGAAAGCCTAAGAACGAAATTATTTATTCGCTGACTTCGCCTCTGTTTTCCCCTATGCAGTTGGGATGAGTGAAGCCAAATCCAATCCTTTTGATTTTTCATCCATTAATACCTTTCTTAACGGAAACGGTCTTTGGATCAAAGGCAATCCTTGCGTAAGTCCTGATTTTTGCCTGGATTGGAATCGTTTCAGGAAGGGCATCAACGCATCTTCCAACCTGCGTGAACATACTAAAAGCCTCTTTACCACAGTTCATGGTGACTGGGTTTTGGTTGAGGATGAATGGGGCGATCATGCTTGGCGGTTGAGTCCTTCCGGAGAAGTGGACCGAACTGGTTTACCTTTGAAACAAGGCCATGAGACTGGTTCATCCATTTATTTTCCCGCTTCCTTCGAAAATCTCATTCAATTGAAAAATCTAGTTCAGGAAAGCGATTCCAGAAACCATGCTTTTCCCACGGCTCAGGGAGATTTGGGGAAATCCACTTTGGGTATTGGTGCTCGTTTCACCACCTTGCATTGGGATGGAGTGGATTGGACCATGAGTCGGTTGGGCAAGGGATTGACAGCCAATCAAAACAGCATTCCCCGAGAATTGGTTTATGATGTAGATGAAATGTTGGCGGACAATTTGGATTCGGTGCCTTTTCCCTTCATCGGATGCGATGTTCCGGAGGGTCACCAAGGGCAAAGCGTCGAGGGTATGACTCATGGATGCATACTTGCCAAGTTCAAGAATGGATTTCACCTTTTGGAAATCCCGTGGAGCTTTAATGCGGATCATCAACCGATCGGAGGGAAGTTTGACGAGCGGGAGGATCAGTTGGTGGCTGGTTGTATGTTCGCCAGTTACATAACCTTTGATCTCTCCCCGGAGTTGACAATTACGGAGGTTCCTGAATCTCCGGAGGAAAAGGCAAGCTTCGTGAGGGAGGAGATTCCAGTTCACTTGGTCGAAGCAACCCGCAAGCGGGTCCAACAAGCGAACTTGTCACCGACCCAAGACGAGTTCAATGGATTGCTTGCCTACGTTTGGCCGGCAATGGTGAAAATGAAAGCTCGAGATGCAAAATATCGGGCAATCAGGGAGGCTCATTTCACGACTGGGTTAGGATGCGAATATTTAAGGGAATTGTCGATAGACGAGCTTCCCGGTCTGACTACTCCGGAGACGACGGCAGTTATGTTGGCCCTGTCCTTCGAAATGGGAATGGATGTTCACTTTGTTGCTCCCGCCTTTGGTTTCCAAAAGAACATTCCTTATCCTGACAATGGGAAACTACGTAAGATGGTTGAGCCGATTTGGGAGGTTTGCCAAGCCTTTGGTGTTTCCATTGGTTTCCATTCTGGATCCGGTAAGTCGGCAGAGAATTACCAAGTGGTCGGTGAAGTGACCGGAAGCAACTTGGAAATCAAAACTAGTGGTCGTTACACCTACGAGATGGGGGTGGCTTTGTCTCGCTCCCAAAATCCAGTAGATCAGGAACTTTGGCGGGATTGGTATGCGTTCACGGTGGAGCTGGCATCGAATGGATGTTTTGCGGAGGACAAAACGGAACGGAAAATGGCCCGCGAATTCGTTCGTTTGACGATCGGTGAGGATCAAGCCGAAGAGGCTTTCCGAAGTGAATCCGATTGCCGGGAGATCCTTGGTGCTTTGGAGCCTGATCCTGAACACTTCTTTTGGTTCGAGTACAATTTTCTCTATGTCTTGGCTGCTGATGGAAGTGCCGAAAAATCCGCCCTTGGCAATCATAAGGCAGCGGGTTACCGACAACGTAGTCGTTTTTATGAAATCAGTGAACAAGGCAAACTTCTCTATGTTCAAAGAGTCGCTTCGTATATTTTATTTCTTGCTGAATCTACGGGAGTTTCTACCCCTGAGATTTGTAGAAAAGCGAAAGAAGAACTTGCTTCCTATGTTACCTTTCCCGAATTCATGAGCTCCATTTCAACAAAGTAATTTGCCTGCATTCCTTTTTTCATAATTGGTACAAAAATCGATAAAGACTGAGTAGAAAATTCCATAGGTTTGTCATTGATGAATCGACCACTTTGCTTCAGTCGTTTGACAAATGATTTAGGCGGTCATCCTTTGACCAAAGTTCTTGGCCGTTTAGCCGAACATTCGCTTGGCCTTAAAAGACTGAATATGATTTATTCGGATACCATTCAATTAATCCGTGATCAAACGAGTGAAATCTCATTCTTTGATGCGGTGCTTGAGCGAATGGGAATTCAAATAAAGGTCGATCAAGATGATCTTCGCAGAATTCCTTCCGATGGTCCCTTGGTCGTGGTGGCCAACCATCCTTACGGAGGGTTGGATGGATTAGCGCTGGGTGCTCTATTGGCAAAGTTTCGTCCTGATTTCAAATTGTTGGTCAACACGCTGCTCGGTGTCTTTACTGAAATGGAACCATGGTTACTCAAGGTCGAGATTATGCAAAACGATGCATCCCGAAAAAATCTTGGTGCAATGCTTGAATCAGCTAGGTTTCTTAAAAACGGTAATTGTCTTGGTGTATTTCCAGCCGGTGAAGTTGCATCCCTATCCCTGAGGAATCGCCATGTAATGGATCCCGACTGGTCGCTGCATCCCTTTAGTTTGGCTAGAATGACTAATGCCCGAATTTTGCCAATTTGTTTTACTGGAAGAAACAGCAATCTTTTTCAATTCTTGGGAATGATCCATCCTTCGTTTCGTACACTGATGTTGGGGCGGGAACTTTTGAATAAATGTAACAAAGAATTTAATATTCGTGTAGGTGAGCCCATTTCTCAATCCAAAATCAGGTCCTTTGCCAATGATCTGGAATTGAGCGAATTCGCAAGAATTTCCGTTGAAGCTCTTAAAAGACCAAAAAAGTCACAATTTCCCTTTTCGTATTCCCTATCCTTTGAAAAACAATCAGCCTGGGAGGTGCCTGTAATCGAACCAAGTAGCACCGGTCAGTTGATCAGGGAGATTAACGCATTGGATTCCTCTAGCTTGTATGCTGAAAAGGGTAGGTTTAAAGTTTTTTGCATTCGTTCAGATGAGACTCCGACGATTATGAGCGAGATATCACGTTTGCGGGAAATCACCTTCCGGCAAGTCGGGGAGGGGACTGGAAAAGCGTATGATTCAGATCCTTTTGATAATTGGTATTACCAACTCTTTGCCTGGGATTCTGATTGCCAAAGAATTGTTGGAGGCTACCGACTCGGCGTAGCAACCGAAATCATTCCTAGAAAAGGGAAGGAAGGCATGTACGCGACCTTGGAATTTTCTCTTCGGCGCGGATTTTATCAGGCACTTGGAAATGCGGTTGAAGTTGGACGATCATTCATCATTAAAGAATACCAGAGGAGTTTCTCTCTCCTGAGTCTCTTGTGGAGGGGAATCGGAGAATTCATGAACAAGAGATCCGACCATTTCGTGCTTTATGGACCAGTTAGTATTTCATCTTCCTACTCACAACTTTCTCGTAATCTAATGGTACGTTTTCTGAGCACCAAACAGTGGTCGGAATCCATTGCCAAAAGAACCAAGGCAAAAACCCCCTTTCGAAGTAAACCCCTGAGTCCTGCTCTTCGGAAGTGGGTGAAGCAAGAGGGTAGGACTTTGGAAGATATTTCGGCAGTTGTGTCTTCGGTGGAACCTGACGGAAAGGGCGTTCCGGTTTTAGTCAAACATTACCTGAAATTACGAGGTTCCTTCGTCGGTTTTGCAGTGGACCCGAGCTTTGGGAATTCGTTGGATGGCTTGATTGTCGTGGATCTTCGAAATATGGATGATAAGCAGTTGTTGAATTATTTCGGAATTGAAGGAATGAATCGAATAATCAAAGCCCGAAAGGAGCGAGATGAGCAAATGGGGACCCACCTCCAAACTCATGTATCCGAATGACCGAGTTTTTTGTCCGGAGAGACAAGATCCCTGATTTTTTGCTTGAGAATCTTTATTTCAGGAAAACCACCGTTTTTCTTCCTACACCATATTAGCTCTTTCCCTAGAGTGATTTGGAACCGTCCGGCCTCGTTCTTAGATGGGCGTAAACTGACTTGCTCAATTTCTGTTTCGAAAGTGGTGAGGATTTCTTGAGCCATCCAAGCGGATCGGAGGAGCCAGCGGCACCCGGTGCAATATTCTATGACGAGATGAACTTCCACCAAAGAGTCTGAAGATTTCATTAGTTTATATTTTAGTTGGCTTTTTATGATGAAATTTACCGGAGAAATTCAATGGAGTTACTTTTGGGTTTGAGAAAGAGAAAAGATCAGACTTTTAAGCCTATTTGGACGAAAAGGATCACTTTCATTGCAAGTGAAAAAAAAGCGTCAATCTGATACTGTTTCGAGGTCTCTCAGACATGGAAACAAACTTAGGAACATTTACAGGAATGTTGACACATTCGAACACAGGGGACTGAAAATCGGATTTTAGATGGGTGATTTGCATGTCAAAATGAATATTCATTAGGATCGAACATCAAAATCGGGCATGAGTCTTCAAGTTATGGGAATAGTTTTCCGCGGAGTTTAGAAATCTGAACATGTAAACTTTAGATTGAAATAATAAAAATTCTCAGACTTGACCGTGCGGAAGCCTTAAGCCCGAATTCGAATTGAGAAAATCCAACTCTTCATCCGACAGTGCATTTTTACAATGAAATAATCCCTTGCCATTCGCAGTGTTCCAAAATTAGCTTGGTTGTTGTTCACCCCTTCACAAACCTTCTCTTGCTTATAACCTAGATTGCTGTGTCCGAAATAAAAAAGCATCAGGTACAAACAATCCCAAGAAAGCCTGTGGAAGGTTATGTGGCAAAGTATTTGAGAGAACAACGCCTTCTGAACAGTCTACTTATATCAGTTTTCATAGTTACTCTTTTATTCGCCCTACTTTGGAATATCGTAATTTGGATAGCGCCGGTGGGTGAAGCGGAGTCGGATTTCACTGATGCGGGCAAGTCAACTACCTCTTCCAAAAAGCAAGAACAAAAAGTTCGTCTCATGCAAAGACAGCAGAAAGCCAAGCCTTCCCAATCTTTCACCTTTCAAGCGCAAGCCATTTCAGAAATTTCCGCGCCAGACGTAAATATTGAAACCAAGTCTCTCAATCCTGCGATTGCACTTAGCCCGATGGGGGATTTGGGGGACGTTAGCGTCAAAGTCGATATGTCTGTTCTTGGCAAAGCTTTTGATTCCAACTTCATGGGGGTTCAGTCAAAGGCAAACAAAATTCTCTTCATCATAGATTATTCTGCTTCAATGAAAGGACGGGATAAAGTAATGAGAAGTGAGTTGAGCAAAGCGATTGAGAAACTGCCCGCCGTGGGTTCAGTCGCAGTCATCTTTTTTTCTGGTCCCAGTTGGGTTGCCGGTCAGGATGCCAAGGAGCTTCACAAAAAATGGCGTGGTTCCAACAGCGCAGGTTGGAAACCCATCGAAGAATTTGAACCTGTTCGTCCGAAGTGGTTGCCGGTTACTCCCTCGATCAAGAAGAGACTCATTCAAGCCACATATGAAACTCCTCTGACTTTTGGTACGGTCTGGAACAATTCCTTTGATTGGGCTTTTCACATGAATCCAAAACCAGACGTAATTTATTTCATGACCGATGGAAATTCCAATAAGAATTATCAGGGACTAGAACTCATCAAACAAAAAAAAGGAAAGACTAAAATATACACAATTGGTTATGGGGCCCCAGCTGGCGCAAAGGAACCTCTTGAACTGATTGCTGCAATGACCGGAGGAAAGAGTAAGTTCGTGGAAATGGATCAAATCAAGGAGATGGAAAAAAACATCGATGAAAACAAGGCATTGAACTGAAGGAAGGAAAGTTCTTTTCTTCTGATCAGTGGAAAAGAAAGTGGTATTGTCATTGCCAAGAATCTTCAGGTGTATTTGCCTTAAACGATGTACTTTCTAGGTATCGACGTGGGAACTTCATCGGTCAAAGCTCTGCTTGTTTCCGAATCAGGCAAAGTTGAAAAAAGCGTTTCTCCCCTTTACGAGTTTTCAACCCCAAAGCCCATGTGGGCGGAAACTCATCCGATCCTTTGGTGGGAAGCCACCCAAAAGGCCATTCGTGATCTGCTCGATGGTCTTGATCCATCGAGCATTTCTTCTGTCGGACTGACTGGACAAATGCATGGATTGGTGGCGATGGATGGAAAAGGCCAGGTTCTACGTCCCTGCATCATGTGGAATGATCAAAGATCTTATCGGGAATGCGATGAGGTTACTTCCATTATTGGCCGGAGTGAAATATTAAGGATTACAGGAAACCCCGTTCTTGCCGGTTTTACAGCGCCAAAGATTTTATGGATGCAAAAAAACGAGCCTGAGCTTTTTGCAAAAATAGACAAGGTACTTCTCCCCAAAGATTACATTCGTTATCAACTGACGGGTGAATTCTTCACTGACGTATCGGATGCCTCGGGAACTTGCATGCTTAATGTGGGCGAAAGATCTTGGTCTTCTTCCATTCTTGATGCCATGGGCTGGAGCAAATGTTGGATGCCAGAAGTGACTGAGTCGACCGAGTTGACGTCAAGAATTTCGGTCTCTGGATCAGAATCCACGGGATTGTCCGTTGGAACACCTGTGGTTGCGGGGGGGGGAGATTGCGCTGCCCAAGCAGTTGGCAGTTCCATCGTGCGTGAAGGAAAGGTTTCCGTTACCCTCGGCACGAGTGGAGTGGTCTTCGCGCAGAGTGATCGATATCGGGTGGAACCGGAAGGCAAGTTGCATGCGTTTTGCCATGCGGTGCCTGGAAAATGGCACTTGATGGGAGTTATGCTTTCAGCCGCTGGATCCTTTCAATGGTTCAAGAACAAGTTTGCCAAAGAAGAGTCGAGAAGGGAACAGGAAGGTGGAGGCAATGCCTATGATTTGCTGACCGAAGGAGCAGCTCAAATTCCAAGTGGCTCAGAAGGTTGTATGTTTCTACCGTACTTATCGGGCGAGCGAACTCCTCATCCTGACCCCCATGCCAGAGGTGCTTTCATTGGTTTGAGCTTGAGGCATGAGATGAATCATTTGACGAGAGCAGTCCTGGAGGGAGTTAGCTTTGGTCTTAATGACTCGCTTTCCCTCATGCGCGGATTAGGCATCGAACCGTCAAGCGTCATCCTTTCCGGTGGGGGAGCACAATCCGGTCTATGGAGACAAATGCTAAGCGACGTTTTCAATACAAATTGCTTTACGGTCAATGCCCATGAGGGAGCAGCTTATGGGGCATCCTTGCTCGGTGCGGTAGGTATTGGATCTTTTGATTCCGTAGAGAGCGCCAGCGACCATTGGATCAAACAAACCGAAGAAATCCATCCAGGGGAAAATGCCGGGAAATACCAATCCCTTTATTCGATTTATGAATCCCTTTATCCAAGGTTACAAAAAACTTTTCATGCCTTGGCTCAATATTCCGAGGAATGAATGGTTTCAAAGAGGCATGAAGAATCCCTACGAAAGTTCAAAGTTGTTGGGCGAATACCTACTTTTCCATTACGGAGCGGATGCAGAAGTGATGCCGTGGGAGAATGGACCGGTCGACGGCTTGCAGTTTGTTCGAAGAACGGTGGAAGATTTGATGGACCTTGAAGGCCTGATTGGAGAAGGCAAAGCTCTGGATCTAGGATGCGCAGTCGGAGGATCTACTTTTGTGTTGGCAAAGTATTTTAATAGCGTATTGGGAATAGATTCTTCAGAATCCTTCATTGAGGCAGCAAAGAAATTGAGTAAAGAAGGCTATCTTGAATATGAGTATTTGGTGGAAGGTGATAAATACGAAAAAACTGTGGCCCGAAGGACTGAAACATCAGGAAAAGTCCTTTTTTCGGTCGGAGATGCATGCGATTTACCTTCGGAAATAGGTTCATTTGACCTGGTTCATGCTGCCAATTTAATTTGCCGGTTGCCTGATCCCAGGCTTTTGATCGAACGATTTGCAGACCTTGTGAAGATTGGTGGACAACTTGTACTAACCACCCCTTTCACTTGGCTGGAGGAATATACTTCACAATCCCTATGGCTTGGAAACGGGGACTCCAAGGAAAACCTTGAACAAATGTTAGGTACTCAATTCAAACTGGAAAAAAGCATTAATCTGCCCTTTGTCATTCGTGAACACAGAAGAAAATTTCAATACTCCGTCTCATTCGGCACGCGCTGGAAGAGAATTTGATCCATTCATTTCTGCTTAGCAAAAAATGAAACTGGATGATTTCATGGATTCTGTCCTGTCGTGTGAGAGCCCTCCCCTTGATTTTATCCCATCACTACAGGCTTTGTGGTGGGCGAAAAAGGGGGATTGGGAAAAATCTCACTCCATTGCTCAGGAAATCGAAGATGTTACAGGCTACTGGATTCATGCCCATTTACACCGTGCTGAGGGTGATTTTGGAAACGCTGCTTATTGGTATGAACGAGCAGGAAAACCTCCCAAAAAAACCGAGGATTTAGCACTCGAACTAAATGACATAATCATATTTTTACTCGGAAATTAGGAAACATTCATGAAATCGAAGCAAGATGTAGTGAGTCGGGAAGAAATACAGACCGATTGGATTACCCCTCTATGTCTTGCCGGATTGAGTCTTCTTAGTATTCTCTTCATCAGATCGGCCCAGGCATATGTCGGAGGAGATCAGTGGAAAATGCAAATCTTGTGGTGCGTGATCGGTTTCACTGCATATCTCGTGGCTTCTCTTTTGGATTATCACATTTGGATGAGGTATGCGCATCACTTTTATGCACTTGCTGTCCTTGCCTTGCTCCTTGTTTTCGGCGGACCAGTCCTGTACGGAGCTCGTCGCTGGATAGATTTTGGGCTTTTCAAATTTCAACCTTCGGAAATTTCCAAATGGGCGACCTTAGTCATGGGCGCGAGCATACTTGCCAGATCAAAAATCGGAGGAATGAGAGATTCCTTGAAAGGTATTCTACAGGTTGCCTTATGTTTCGCAGTTCCAATGTTCTTGATTTTTCTCCAACCGGACCTAGGATCAATGATGGTTTTTCCACCCATTGCATTTACTCTTTTGTACGTCGCACGCATACCAACTCGATTTTTCACAGCCACATTCATAGCTTTTGTTTTGTTGCTTGGTGTGCTTGGGTGGGACGTTTTTCGTTACTATCAATATAAATCTGAGAATCCACGTTTCTCTCGGGCTGTTCCAGCTTACGAGGAAACGTCTCTCGTACCACTCAAGGATTATCAACGCAAACGCATCCTTACCTTTATCGCCCCTGAGGTAGAAGACCCACATGGCATTGGAGCAAACTGGAATAGAATTCAAGCTCTCATCGCTGTCGCTACCGGAGGAATTTCCGGTAAAGGTTTGGGTGAAGGAATGCAGGCAAAGCTTGGCTATCTGCCTCCTGCGGTAGCACACAACGATTTTATATTCGCTGTTCTTGCCGAAGAGTCGGGCTTGCTTGGAAGTTCGCTTGCCCTGCTCGCGTTTTTGCTTGTTGTCTATGGATGCCTTAAGGTCGCTTCAAAAGCTTCCGATCGATTTGGTGCCCTGCTCGCAGTAAGTGTTTCCGTACTTTTGATGACTCATTTGTTCGTCAATGTCGGAATGACCATCGGCATAACTCCGATTACAGGCTTGCCCCTTCCATTTTTGAGTTATGGAGGAACTTTCCTCGTAACTTGTTTTTTGATGCTTGGAGTGGTTCAGAGCGTTTATCGCCACAGAAAAGAATTCCGATGACTCTTGTACGTCAGGAGACTTCTTTGAAGTATGGTAAACATGGTGGGTTCTCCATCCCTCACCATCATGTCCAGAAACACTCAAAATCGCTCCCATTACAATAGGCGTAGGAAATATCGTTCCAATAAAAATACTTCCGCCAAAGTCGATTCCAAAAATGATTTGAGCAAGGCTCCTGAAGAGCCCAAACCTCTTCTAATAGACAAAAAGGAACTTCGTGAAGCGGCACTGGAACGTGCCAAGTCCCGTCCGATTCGCGATCGAATCCTGGCATTCTTCCGCAGGGAGCAAAACAAGGACTACAAAGAGTTGATCATCAATACAGAAGCTTTGGAGAGGAGAGTCGCGATGATGGAAAACGGGATTCTTCAAGGCTTTGACGTCGAAAGACTGGACGAGGACCGCATGGTTGGAGCGATATTCAAAGGAAAAGTGCAAAATCTAGAACCCGGATTGAAGGCTGCGTTTGTGGACATCGGGCAAGAAAAAAATGCATTCCTTCATTATTGGGATATGTTGCCGGGTGCAAATAATGATCCTTCCATCGAAATCGTTCGGGAGAACAAGAGAAAAACGCATGGACAAAACGAAGCCAAGTCCATACAAGACATACCCAAAGCATTTCCAATCGGTTCCGAGATTGTCGTACAAATTACTAAAGCGCAGATTGGCAGCAAGGGACCGCGTACCACCACCAATCTTTCTTTGCCCGGAAGATTCCTGGTACTCATGCCGTTTGCCGGACAATGTGGAATTTCGCGTAAGATTGAGGAAAAAGCAGAGAGATCCAGATTGAAGCGAATCATTTCCAATCTTTCTCTCCGGGAAGGGATGGGAGTGATCATAAGAACTGCAGGACAAAATAAACCGGATCGTTTCTTTGATCGCGATCTTCATCTGTTGCTCCAACGCTGGGATCAAATCGAAGCAAAGATGAAAACCCAGGAAAGCCCTGCATTTTTGCATGAGGAACCAGACTTGATTGGACTTACGGCAAGGGATTTCCTGACTGACGACATCGATCGTGTACAAGTTGACAAAAAAGAAGACTACAACCGATTGATTGAATGCATTCAGCAAATTTCGCCGAAGTCTAAGTCCAAGGTCAATCATTTCGCTGAACAAATCCCAATTTTCGAGAGGTTTAACGTCGAAAGACAAATCGAACAGACTTTTATGCGCAGAGTGCTGCTTCCTTCAGGAGGAGAAATCGTTATGGAGGAGACTGAAGCCTTGGTTTCCATCGACGTTAATACCGGCAGTCACAAAGGAGATCGGAAAGATGGAAAGAATTTCATTCTTCAGGCAAATGTTGAAGCTGCCCTCGAAGTCGCCAGACAAATGCGTTTGAGGAATCTCGGTGGCTTGGTCATCGTAGATTTCATAGACATGAAAAATAAGAACGATCAACGCAAGGTCTTCCAAAAGATGAAGTCTGCGATGGCTGACGACAAAGCAAAGCATAACATTCTACCGATTTCCCAACTTGGAATCATGCAAATAACACGGCAAAGACATGATGAAAGCAATTCCAGCGGCGTTTATGAGGCATGTCCGTACTGTACGGGAAGAGGAATCGTCAAATCACCCCGCTCGGTCAGTATAGAAATTCAACGAAAAATAACCAGCGCCGTTCGTCATAACAGTTTGGAATCGATGAACGGAACAGGTTTGAAGTTAAAAGTGTTCCTTCATCCCAGCAGTCTCAGGAGGTTGCGAGGTCCGGATTCCAAATTGATTGAAAGATTGGAAAGAAACTACGATCTGAAAATAAGCTTCGAAGCTGCGGAATCCTATCATCTCGAAAACTTCAAGATCATAGACGAGTTCAATGATCGAGAGATCCGTTGAGGCTTGAAGATATGCGAATCCTGTTAGCTTTTGATAAGTGCAAGAATTCTCTCACAGCAGCGGAATTGTGTTCCCTTGGCGAAGAGTTGCTGAGAAAAGAGAAGGATAATGTCGCTTCTTCCATTCCGTTGACAGATGGAGGAGAAGGCTTCGTTGAGATACTGACCAGAGGAGCTAAGGGAATATTTGAGCAGTATTTGGTTCGGGATTCATTGGCCCGTGAAAAGTTAGTAAAAGTTGGAATTTGCAAGGCGGATTCACTTTCGGAAACCGTTCATCGTTTTCTTGATCTGAAAGGTTCAGAAAAGTTGGCCATTATTGAAATGGCTTCCGTGGCTGGTCTGGCGGATTTGAAAATGAACGAGAGAAATCCATGGAAGACCAGTACGCTGGGCATTGGTGACTTGCTTGGAAAAGTAAGCCAAGATGGAGCGGAGGCGATTCTACTGGGAATTGGAGGTAGCTCAACGAATGATGCAGGTCTTGGCGCTTTGGTATCCTTGGGTTTGCGTTTCTTTGATTCCGATGGCCGGGAGGTAGCAAATCCATCTCCGGAAAAATGGAGTTCGATTGCTGAAGTCGATTCGAAGAACCTCTCGTATTTACCCCCTTTGTTTATCGCATGTGACGTTGAAAATAAGCTTCTTGGAAAAAAGGGAGCCACCTATCAATTTGCTCAACAAAAAGGTCTGCATGAGGAGGATCTACCGGTTTTGGAACAAAAGATGGAAAAGATCGTTGATAAATTGGAACAGTTTTTTCCTTCGGCAAAAACCTGTGCTGATTCTGCGGGGAGTGGCGCTGCTGGTGGAATTGCATTTGGTTTGTCGTTGCATTACGAATCCAAATTGGTTTCTGGCTTCAATCTCCTTTCCCATTGGTTCGACTTGGAAAAAAGACTCATGCAAAGTGACTTGGTGATCACGGGCGAGGGCAGGTTTGATTCCACTTCACTCAATGGCAAAGGACCCTTCGAACTCATTCGATTATCTCAGAAGTACGGAAAACCATCCTTAGTCTTGGCTGGCTCAGTGGAAGAGAAAGCTGCTCACAAATGCGAGGAATTATTTCCCGATTGTTCGATTCAAGCTTTCGGCAGCGAAGACTTCTCCTTGGAAGAAAACCTGAAGCAGGCTCCTGAATTGTTCAAAACAAAATTCAAAACCGTCCTGGCGAATCATTTGAGAAAGACAAAGGAAAAATGACGGATTCGAAAAAGGAGAAAAGGTTTAAGAGGATCAGACGCTTGAAAAGATGGATGAGACCATTGCCTCGAAGGTCAAACATCCATAAGTATCCTATTCTCAAATGGTTTTCTCACACTGCTTATAAAAGATCCTACCTCTGGTCTTTCCGTGGGAAAGCGATCATTCCTTCTCTTTTTTGGGGTTTTTGGGTGGCTATGCTTCCAATTGTGGGAATACAGATGCTGGTCGTTTTCTTCATTGCTTTGTTCTTGCGTGCAAATTTACCTTTGATTGTAGCCATCCAATGGATTTCAAACCCCATTACCATGGGACCTATTTTCTTTGCCAATTACCGAATCGGCATTGAATTCCTTTATTTGATTGGAATTGATTACCAGAGGAACAAACTCTTGAATCCGAAATTCGATTGGTCAAATTTCAGCTATTCCGACTTTGTTGCTTTGCTCAATACTTTCCCACCTATGATGATCGGTGGTTCCATAATAGGTATATTTTTAGGCGTTGTGGCAGTCTTCCTTTACAAGTTTTCCACCAGTTTGTACAACAGAAGAAATGACTTTTCGAACTCTTCCAAAATCTCTTCTGATCAGCGAAAAGTTTAAATTTACGTCATTTTCACGATTTCTTGGGGCGATATTCCTTTTTTTTCTTCTAATTCCCAAAATCAATTGCAAACCCAAGATTCTAACTGGGGTAGATCATCTTTCGCAAACCAACTTTTCCATTTTACAGGGGAAAAGAGTTGGATTGCTGACTCACCCTGCCGGAAGAAATAGGTTTGGCCATAGTACCGTCAAAGTACTCCGTACTGCTGGCAATCTTGAATTGCTTTCCTTGTTTGGTCCCGAGCACGGAATTTACGGAGATGAAAAAGCCGCCGTCTTAGTGGATGATAAAATCGATCAAAAAACCGGACTGCCCGTCTATTCATTATATGGAAAGTATCGCAAGCCAACACCCGGAATGCTTCTTGGCATCGATTCACTTGTAATCGATTTGCAGGATGTGGGAGTCCGTTGCTACACCTACGTCAGTTGTATGCGTTACGCTATGGAAGCCTGTTTTGAACAGGGTGTGGAAGTAGTCGTTCTCGATCGACCCAATCCATTGGGTGGGTTAAAGATTGCCGGTCCAATGATGGATGAAGAATGCATGAGCTACGTTGGAGCTTTCCCGATGCCATTCGTTCACGGCATGACTATTGCCGAACTTGCCCTCTGGGCAAAGAAAACACCCGGTATTTTAAAAATCTCAGAATCCATTCGGAAAAAGGGAAAACTAACCATCGTACCCATGAAAGGTTGGAATCGATCCATGAGTTGGCCGCAAACCGGGCTTCGGTGGTATCCGACGTCGCCTAACATTCCTACACTTGATTCGGTGGCAGGATATCCAATGACTGGACTTGGAGCTCAGATGGGCAAGTTCAAGCACGGTATTGGAACCCCCCATCCTTTTCGCCTGCTTACTTTTGAGGGTATGAAATCAACTGACTTGAAAAGAGAGTTGGATTCTCTGAATATGGCTGGTCTCGATTTCAGATTAAAAACTGTCTCAAACGAAAAAGGTCAAAAAGTAGAGGGTGTATACGTCGTCATTCGCGATTGGTCTTCATGGAAACCTACCGAACTTGCGTTTTACATGATGCAGTTGTCTGCAAAGTGGGAAAAACCAAGCCCATTCGTCAAGGCAGTCAAATCTGAAATTACTCTTTTCAACAAACATGTTGGTTCGATGAGTTGGTGGAATCATTTGCATACAGCTGGTTCAAGCGTAAACCCTCGACCTTATCTTCGAAGATGGGATGCGGATGTCAAAAAGTTCAGGTCGAAAATCAGATCCTACTTGCTTTACTGAAACGATGAAGAAGTCATCGCGCGAAATCATCCTGTGAAAGGATCTTAAGCTGGTTTTTCATGAGGGCTTCTTCGGCGATATCCTCATCTTCCATCGCTATGATCAAAACGGGTTTTCCGTTCGGTTGATGCAAAAACGGATAAACGTAATGAATGTTGATTTCGGCTCCCAACAGCGAATGGGTCATCATTTGCAGTGAATTCTCATTCTGCAGTTCGACAGCCAGTACCGATCGTTCGGTAAAACTGATGGATTGAGACTTTAGCAAGCGAGCCAAAACCTTGGGATAATCAGGCACTACCCGAATGACGGCTGAATCCGTTGTGTCGAGTACCGAAATGGCCAAAATGTGTACGTCGACTTCTTTCAGCATCGATACAAAGTCATTTAGCCATCCCACTTTATTTTCAGCATAGATCACAAATTGCCTGACCACTTCTTTTCCCGGATTTTTAAGCGTGGAATTTTCTGAAGTCACGTCACTCATAGTCAATGGAATCAATTGGGCGGCAAAAGGTTGACGCTTGCAAGATTAGTTTAGTGGGATAAGTGTTATGAAAAGCAAATGATATGTAGATTATCAGTTTCGTATATTCTCGCGTTTTTTCTTCTTAATCAAGCCCTTAGTGGAAATGAAGGGAAAAGGTGGATGCAATCAAGCGTAGATGATCTACAAAAGGCTTCCGAGGAAAACGATCCATATGCGCAGGGGTACCTTGCCTTGGCCTATGCTCATGGTGACAAGGGCTTGAACGTATCCATGAGCAATGCCCTAGAGTTCGCACGCTTGTCTAGCAAAAGGGACCATTGGCTTGGTCACTTTGCCCTTGGGTATCTGGCAAGATTCAAACCCTACGGTCCCGATCCCAGTTTGGTAAAGAAACATTATTTGCGGTCTTTTCAGGACCCGGATGCAAAAATGATCAAAGCCTACGCCAACAAAGACCCCATTGCCTCCTATGCCCTTGCCGAAATCTTCACTTCTGATGAAGTACGCCCGGTTCTTATTCCGGATTTGAAATTCGCTTCCAAGCATTACGAACTTTCTTCTGAAAACGGATTTTCTCCGGCTACTGTAGAATTGGCTCTGTTTAGACAAAATGCATTGGTAGAGGGTGAGGGTGCTGACAGAGAAGATTTGGCGGACGGAATGGAGCTGTTGAAAAAAGCGGCGGAAAAGAAACTACCCTCCGCTTTTCATTTTCTTGGTCGTTCCTACGTCAAAGGGATTGGCGTAGAAATGGACTTTGACATGGCCCTGGTCAATTTCAGAGCCGCTGCTGACCGTGGCTATTCTCTCTCTCAACTAGCGGTTGCTGATCTTTATGCTTATGGTGTAGCAGGCCCTCCCAAGTTGGATTTGGCCTTGCGCTATGCAAGGCTGGCGCTTGACCAAAACGAAAAAATTGCTCTTGAAAAGATTTCGGAATACGAAGGTCTCCAAGAAGAAACGGCACCAATGACTGCAGATACCCTGGAAACCTCAACGGAATCTACCCCTCGCGCACCAATGACTGATTTTTCGTCCTCATCAAGTATACCGGTCTCGGGCAAACCTATTCCTGATCAAACTCAAGCGACTCGATTGCCCTCCATCTATGATCCGGCAAATGCCAACACTCCCGCTTCCTCTTCCTCCCGTCAAAATTCCATATCATCCGCATCATTTGATTCGTCGCAGAAAAGTCTTCCTTCAACTACTCCAGAGATACCTCTCGGAGACGTTCGAAAACTGAGAGAACAAGCTAAGGATCACTACTGGGGAAGAGGGACAGTTGTGGATTTGAAGATGGCTCACCAACTGTTTCATCAATCTTCCGACTTGGGAGATGGAGAAGCTGCTCGTTATTTGGGCATCATGAACCTTTCCGGCAAAGGTGTTCCCCAAGACCGCCAAAAAGCTTTGCTTTTTCTTAAGTTGGCATCCGACAGGGGAGATGAGTTGGCGAGTAAGAATTTGCTTACCTTGAACCAGGCATTCAATAAGAGATAAGATTCAATCTTCATTTTGCCAGCGAGTTCACTTGAAGCAACTCCCTCCAAGGCATGAAGTTTGAGCATGAGTTGAGAGGATGAAATCCCATTGGGAATACCAGCATTCAATCCTTCGGACTTTTTGAAAGATAAAGGATGTTATTGCCTTGTGTTGATTTCGGCCCATCAGGATTAAGGAACTGTTCAAATCAGAACCATTCGGCATTATCTTATGGAGGGAACATCAGCGTTTCACTTCTACGAACTATTATTCAGCGTTGATATTTTTGAAGGTTTGACGCCAGTTTTAATCGGTTGGCTTACCCAAAGCTTGGGTATTTGTGAATATATTTCGATCTCGTAAAAAAATCCGGCTGATTATCCTCAATATTATACCGTTCATGGGACAACTTCAGGGTTTGGACATATTTGAGTCAATCCTGGGGAATTTCCCAATGCTCTGGTGGATGATGAGCATGTGTTAGGGCTGCCCCCGGAAGTTTGGTCAAAAAAGAAAATATTTTAGTCTGCGATTGAGTACATCGAACATCCAGCGTACGGTTTGGTGACCAAAGGGACGATCGATGAAATTACTATGGGTCGGATGTTTCTAAAGCAATCAACCAATCATTGGATCAGGCAAGCATTTCCCCAATCGGCATGGTCTCCTTCGGGTCTTCCATCCTTGCCGTTGGTCACCACGAGTTTCAGTTCGTTTGCCTGCTGAAGAGGTAAATCAAGGACTTTTGCGGGATCTCCCTTGGTCATTTCTCCGCTGTCGAAGACCTTTTCTTTATCCAAATGAACTTCAAAGGTCAGGTAGGTATTCTGACCACCATCATTATGGCCGACTTTGCTGTAAAATCTTTGAAATCCCTTTCCTGCAAGATCAAAAATGATTTCACTGTGAGCATGTGTTCCAATCCCTTGTTCGAAGGTTTCCCCCGCCACCTTGAGAACTCCTCCAGTGACGGATCGGTCCTGTTTGGCCGTACTCCAACCCACTTTCACCGAGCGAGCATCCTTAAGTTGGAGATAGTGCCGTTTGGAGAGATCATACTGGTCAATGTCTCCCATGCCCGGACCAATGATTTCGAGATCGTAGAGTTGCCACCAATGTTCCCTCTCCTCCAAATTGATGATCCGGATTTTCCTTGCAATGCTCATTGCGAAAGGGATGACGGTTACCTGCTTGCCTTCCACTTGATCAGCGACCGTTTTCCAGGATTTTCCGGTCTCTGAGATTTCCACTTTCACTTTGCGTGGATAATCTCCACCCTTGGCTCGTAAAATCATCTTGAATATTCTTCTTTGGTGAGGAAATTCCGCTTCCACCCAAGCGCCTTTTTTCAAGGACGCTTTTGAGGCATAGGTAGTATCCGGTAGGTCATCTTGAAGGTA